>JAGRFX010000526.1 GCA_020445805.1 Rhodocyclaceae bacterium | reverse complement strand
GGCCAGCACCACCGCACCGATGAGCGCGGCGAACACCAGGAACACGGTCATGAGGACGTCTCGGACAAATCGGGGTCGGGCTCGAAGGCGTCGGCCGGCAGGCGTGCACGGCGGCGCAGGGTCAGGGCCAGCAGCACCGCGCCAGCGGCGGCCAGCAGCGCCGGCGCCGCCCACAGCAGCCAGGTCGTTGGCTTGACCGGCGGGCGGTAGAGCACGAAGTCGCCGTAGCGCTCGGTCATGTAGTGCCGCACCTCGTCGTCGCTGGCGCCGCGGCGGATCAGCGCCCTCGCCTCGTCCCGCAGGTCCTGCGCCAGGCCCGACTGCGAATCGGCGATGGTCTGGTTCTGGCAGACCAGGCAGCGCAGTTCGGTGGCCACCTGGCGCAGGCGCGCTTCCACCGTGGCGTCGTCGAGCGGTGCCGTGGCCGCCAGCGCACCCGCCGGCAACGTGGTCAGCAGCGCGAGGCCGCACAGCGCCAATGCTGCCCACGGCCTGGGTGAACGCCTCATCGAGCACCCTCCCCCGCCAGCACGGGCACGCCGCGCGGTGGCGGCGCGATCTCTGGTGCCGTGGCCGGGCGCGTGCGGCGGTAACGCCGGTCGCTGGCCGCCACGGCGCCGCCCAGCGCCATCAGCAGGCAGCCACC
>JAGRFX010000525.1 GCA_020445805.1 Rhodocyclaceae bacterium | reverse complement strand
GTCGGCTTCGCTGCCCGAGAGCAGCAAGGCGGCCAAGCGGCCAAGCGTGGGCTGGTGGCCGACCAGCAATGCGGCGCCGCGGCCTTCGGGCCAGCCGGTGGCGGCGAGGAGGTCGGGCACGCCCATGTCGGGGGCGAGTGCCGGCACGATTTCGAAGTTGTCGATAAAGGCGCTGGCGGTCTGGCGGGTGCGGGTCGATGGGCTGACCAGCGTACGCAGGCGCTTGGGGCGGTTTTCGCTCAGCCATTGCGCCATTTTTCTGGCCTGTTTGTGGCCGCGCTCGGTGAGCTCGCGGCTCAGGTCGGGGGTGCCGTCAATGGCTTCGGCGTGGCGCCACAACAACAAATCCATGGTGTCCTCGGTGGTGGCGTCAGCGATTGGCGCGCCACGGGGCTTTGCCCGTCAATAAGGTTTCGGTTTCGAGCAGCACGCGCCGGCGTGTGCGGGCGTATTGCCGGGCGTGCCAGCCAATCACGAAGTGGGCGGGGCCGGTAAGTGTGGGCTCGCGATCGGCCCAGTCCAGCATCAGGCTGCGCGCAATGGCCGCGTCGTTCAGGTAGCCCAGATCGGTCTGCGCCTGCCGCACGCCGGCCAGATACTGCTTGGTGGCCTTGCCATTGAACAGCGGGCGGAAGAAGTCGAGGCC
>JAGRFX010000524.1 GCA_020445805.1 Rhodocyclaceae bacterium | reverse complement strand
TGCTTGCACTCCAGGCAGCCGATGCCCGCGCTGCGGCAGCCCTGCTGCACCCAGGCAAGGGTCTCCTCGCCCGAGTAGATCGCATGCAGCTGCCACACCGGGCAGCGCTCGGGCTCACCCGGGTCGGTCCGGCGCATGCGCGCGGGGTCGGTCTGCATGGTGCGCACCTTGCGCGTGACGCTCTCGGCGTCCTCGCGCAGGTTGATGGTGTTGCCGTAGGACTTGGACATCTTCTGTCCGTCCAGGCCGGGCATGCGCGCAGCCGGAGTGAGCAGCGCCTCGGGCTCGACCAGGATCATCTTGCCGCTGCCCTCGAGATAGCCGTACAGGCGCTCGCGATCACCGAGCGAGAGGTTCTGGGTCTCGTCGAGCAGCGCCTTGGCCTGCTCGAGCGCGTCGTCGTCGCCCTCCTGCTGGAAGCGCGTGCGCAGCTCGTGGTACATGCGCGCGCGCTTGGCACCGAGCTTGCGCACCGCATCCTTCGCCTTGTCCTCGAAGCCCGGCTCGCGGCCGTACAGATGGTTGAAGCGGCGCGCCACCTCGCGGGTAATCTCGATATGCGCCACCTGGTCGGCACCGACCGGCACCTGGCCGGCGCGGTAAATCAGGATGTCAGCGGACTGCAACAGCGGGTAGCCGAGGAAGC
>JAGRFX010000523.1 GCA_020445805.1 Rhodocyclaceae bacterium | reverse complement strand
GGCCGCAGCACGGCCAGCGGCAGGCGAAAGGCCACCGATTCCTCGACGCCGGGCAGCTGGCGCACATCGCCGGCGCCCAGGGCGCTCAGACGCTGGGCCACGCGTTGCACCAGCACCTCCGGCGTGGACGCCCCGGCGCTCACACCGACCTGCCGCACGCCGTCCAGCCAGGCCGGGTCGACACCGGTTTCGTCGGGCACGAGATACGCCGCCACCCCCTGCTGCTCGGCCACCTCGCGCAGGCGCTGCGCATTCGAACTGTTGGCCGATCCGACGACCAGCAGCAGGTCCACCTGGCGCGCGAGCGCGCGCACGGCGTTCTGGCGGTTCTGGGTGGCGTAGCAGATGTCGTCCAGGTCCGGCCCGACGATGTGCGGGAACCGCGCCTTCAACGCCAGGATGATGTCGCGGGTGTCGTCCACGCTCAGCGTGGTCTGGGTCACATAGGCCACCGGGGGGCCGGACGCGAAGCGCAGCGTCGCCACGTCCTCGGGGCGGCTGACGAGGTGGACCTCGGCGTCCACCCGCCCCATCGTGCCGACCACCTCCTCGTGCCCGGCGTGGCCGATGACCACCAGCGCGTGCCCCTGCCGCACGTAGCGCTGCGCCTGCAGGTGCACCTTGCCCACGAGTGGGCAGGTGGCGTC
>JAGRFX010000522.1 GCA_020445805.1 Rhodocyclaceae bacterium | reverse complement strand
CCCGTGCCCCGCAATTCGGCCGCCTGCACCCCAAATGTTGCGACCAGCAGAAATAGCAGGCAGCACCAGCAGTAATCCGACACTCCCGCATCTGGGCGACCAATAGCCCGCCTTCTCAAACGACTCATTGCTTGACCCCTCTCAGTAACTCATCCACCAGCCAGACTGCATCGTCCGCCGTCAACAGACCGCGCCAGGGCGGCATAGCAGTACCGGGACGACCCTCCAGAATAGTGTTCAATAGAAGTTGCGGCGGTTTGCCTGCCAGTGCGTCTGTGGTCAACGCTGGTCCCAGGCCGCCCTTGAGGGTCATGCCATGGCAGGAACCGCAATCCTGCAGCAACAGATAACGCAATTCAGCCTGCCGCGGAGACGGCGGTTCAGCCGACCAGCTTGCCTGCCCCAGCGACGAAACCAGACATAAGATAATGATGAATGGGCTACCTACGCGCATAAAGACAAACCTCCTGCGATTTGCCCTTATTGAGCCATAACTCGGCTCAGCTGCACTTGATACGCATCAAGTCAATAGCGTAAAAGAGATTTGCAGAAATCGACCCGCACAGAAGGCGGGTCGGTGTGATTGTTGCGGTTTACTGGCGTGACGCTCAGGCTCGTAAACGCTGGTTCTCCGGATCATACGGGGA
>JAGRFX010000521.1 GCA_020445805.1 Rhodocyclaceae bacterium | reverse complement strand
CTGATCTACGGCCGCCAGGACCGCCTGCGGGTCTAGATCGTCGATACGGGATTGCCTGACGACAGACATCCGCCGGCCCCTGCCGCCGCAATCTAGTCAGGGAACAATGCCTCGAGACCTTCGATCGTCAGCTCCTCATGAGTGGCCAATACCAGGTCGGCATCCTGAAACCCGGCGCCGGCCTCGGGCGAGAGCCCCACGCAGCGAAATCCGCCGGCCTTTGCGGCTCTCACCCCGAAGACCGAATCCTCGATCACGACACATTCATGGGCCGGGATCTCCAGCTGCCGGACCGCCGCGAGGAAGATGTCGGGGGCCGGCTTGCCCCGCGCGACGTCATCGCCGCCGACCACCGCCGAGAAGGCATCGCGGATCCCGGCCTTCACCAGCACGTCATTGACGTTGACGCTGCTCGATGCCGTGGCGAGCGCATAGCCCCGGGCCCGGCACTGGTCGACCAGCCGCAGGGCGGCCTCGAACACGACGAATTCGCCGCGACCGATCATCTCGCGGTAATAGGCGTTCTTCCGCTCCGCGGCGTCCCTGACCTCCGCATCGCTATGATCGACCATCACGGCGCGGGCGCCGTCGAAGCGTGGCCGGCCATCGACCAACCTGCGGTAGTCGGCGAAGTCGAAGCCGTAGCC
>JAGRFX010000520.1 GCA_020445805.1 Rhodocyclaceae bacterium | reverse complement strand
GGCGCTGGCCAGCCCGGCCTGGCGCGACGCGCTGGGCACGCTGCCGGGCTACACACCGCACCAGGCCGGCGAGGTGCTGTCGCTCACGCGCGCGCTGCCTTGGTGGCACTTCAAGACGCCCAGGCCGTCACACCGTTCGGATTCCGGAGACCGCTGATGGACAACATCGACCTGCAGGTCATGCGCCAGGTGGCGCAATGGCACGCCGACGGCCACGGCGTGGTCATGGCCACCATCACCCGCACTTGGGGCTCGGCGCCGCGTCCGCCGGGCAGCATCGTGGCCATCCGCGACGACGGGCTGATCACCGGCTCGGTCTCCGGCGGCTGCATCGAGGACGACCTGATCGACAAGGCCCGCCAGGGCGTGCTGGCCGAAGGCCGGCCGCGCGTGGTGCGTTACGGCATCGACGCCGACGCGGCGCACCGCTTCGGCCTGCCCTGCGGCGGCCTGATCGAGCTGGTGCTGGAGCCGGTGGCGGCGCACACGCTGATGCCGGCCCTGCTGGAGCGGCTGCAGCGCGGCGAGCGTGTGCGGCGCGTGCTGGACCTCGCCAGCGGCGCGGTCACGCTGGAGCCGGCCGGCGACACCGACGAACTGCAGCTCACCGACGCCACGCTGACCACCCACCTGGGCCCGCACTTGCG
>JAGRFX010000519.1 GCA_020445805.1 Rhodocyclaceae bacterium | reverse complement strand
TCCACGGCGATCGGGGCGTCGTTCGCCGGCGGGATGGTGATGGTCACCGTCGCGGTGTCGGTGCCGCCGTTGCCGTCACTCACCGTGTAGACGAAGCTCGCCTGGCCATTGAAGTTGCCGGTCGGCGTGAAGGTCACGCTACCGTCCGGGTTCAGCACCGCAGCACCGTTGGTCGAGGGACCGACGCTGGTGATCGTCAGGGTGTCGCCGTCGACGTCCGAGTCGTTCGCCAGCAGCTCCGCTGCGGTGAAGGTGACCGGCACGTCTTCCGGGGTGGTGCCCGAGTCGTCGTTGGCCACCGGGGCGTCATTGATGGACACCACGTTGATCGTGACCGTGGCGGTATCCGTGCCGCCGTTGCCGTCACTGATCGTGTAGCTGATCGTGGTCGGACCGTTGAAGTCGGCGTTCGGCGTGAAGTCGAGCGTGCCGTCCGGATTGATCGACACCGTGCCATTGGGGCTCGAGGCGGCCGTGACGGTGAGCGGGTCGCCGTCCGGATCCGAGTCGTTGCCCAGCACGTTGATGTTGGTGAGCGGCGTGTCCTCGTCGGTGCTGAGCGGGCCATCGTCCACGGCGATCGGGGCGTCGTTCGCCGGCGGGATGGTGATGGTCACCGTCGCGGTGTCGGTGCCGCCGTTGCCGTC
>JAGRFX010000518.1 GCA_020445805.1 Rhodocyclaceae bacterium | reverse complement strand
TCAGGCGGGTAACCGTCACGCGGCCGCTTTTGATGAAGTCGTTGAGCACATTGCCGGCCCCCACACTGGGCAATTGGTCGACATCGCCGACGAGCAGCAGGCGGGCGCCATCGGGAACAGCCTTCAGGAGGTTGTACATCAGCATCGTGTCGATCATGCTGGCTTCGTCCACGACCAGCAGGCTGCAATCCAGGGGATTGTCGCGGTTGCGGCGGAAGTTGTTGATGCTAAAGTCGAATTCCAGCAGGCTGTGGATCGTCGAAGCTTCCCGGCCGGTGATCTCCGACAGGCGCTTGGCGGCCTTGCCGGTGGGCGCCGCCAGCAGGATGCGGGAGGAAAGGGCCTGCATAGCCTGCAGGATCACTTTGGTAATGGTGCTTTTTCCGGTGCCGGGGCCGCCGGTGATAATGTGCAGTTTTTCTGCCAGGCTCACCTCAACGGCCCGGCGCTGATTGGGGGCCAGTTGCAAGCCCATCTGGGTTTCAGCAGCCTGGATCCGGCTGTAGGCATCCTGAAGCGGCAAGGCGAGTTGCTGCTGCATGAGGCGGCGCAATTCCCGCGCGATGCCCTGCTCGCTCACGTGGAAAGCCTTGAGCCAGAGGAATTCCACATCCTGCCCCTGGTGTTCCTTGTTTTGAATAACGATGC
>JAGRFX010000517.1 GCA_020445805.1 Rhodocyclaceae bacterium | reverse complement strand
GTCATCTCCTTCGCACCGTGGCCCCAGACCACGCGGGCCTCGCCGTGGTGTTCCCACAGCGATTCGTTGCCGCCGGCGTAGCGCGCGCCGCTGGCGGCCGGCTGCAGGAACATCATCGACGTGCGGTCGCCGCGCTCGACGACGGCGCTGGGTGGGTCGGTGGCGAAGAAGGTGGCCACCACCTCGTTGGACGGCTGGCCGTCGCAGACGTAGAACACGGGCCCGCGGCCCGGCAGCAGGCGGTAGCGCGCCTGCAGTTCGGCAATGCGCAGCCGGTAGGCGTCTCCCACGCAGGTGGCCGGGTCGCTCGCCTTCCAGCAGTCGTTGCGGCCCTTGATCCAGCCGCGCTGCTCGGCGGCCAGGGTCGGCGGGTGCTCGTTCTTCGCCTTCGCGCGGGCGGCGGCGTAGACGCTGGCCAGCTGCCGGTCCAGCGCGGAGAGGTCCGGGCTGGCGCAGACCCGGGCCTCGATGCTGCCGGCCTCGGCGCGGCTGCAGTCGAAAGACGGGCCGGCGGCGGCGGCGGGCAAGGCGGTGAGCACGAGGACCGCAAGCAGGGCAGGCAGGCGCATGTCCGCATGGTAGCCCGGGCCTGGCTCAGCCATCATCGCGCCATGCGCCTGTTCTCCTACCGCGACCGGCCGGTCCACC
>JAGRFX010000050.1 GCA_020445805.1 Rhodocyclaceae bacterium | reverse complement strand
AAGGCCACGTCGATCTGGGGCGACTTCTTGTCGGCGTACTCCACTTCCGCCTCGGCCAGGGCCGAGCCGCAGTCGAAGCACCAGTTGACCGGCTTCAGGCCCTTGAAGACATAGCCGGCCTCGACCATCCGGGCCAGCGCGCGGATCTCGTTGGCCTCGTTGGGGAAGGCCATGGTCTTGTACGGATTGTCCCAGTCGCCCAGCACGCCCAGGCGGATGAAATCCTGCTTCTGGCCTTCGATCTGCTCGGCCGCATAGGCCCGGCACAGCTCGCGCACCTTGTCGCCGGGCAGGCCCTTGCCGTGGGTGACCTCGACCTTGTGCTCGATCGGCAGGCCGTGGCAGTCCCAGCCCGGCACGTAGGGGGCGTCGAAGCCGGCCATGGTGCGCGAGCGCACGATGATGTCCTTGAGGATCTTGTTCAGGGCATGGCCGATGTGGATCGAGCCGTTCGCGTACGGCGGGCCGTCGTGCAGCACGAACTTGGGCCGGCCGGCCGAGGCCTTGCGGATCTTCTGGTAGAGCTTGCGGCGTTGCCAGTCGGCGATCCAGCCCGGTTCGCGCTTGGCGAGGTCGCCCCGCATCGGGAACGGCGTGTCGGGCAGGTTGAGCGTCTTGCGATAGTCGGCCATGACGGAGTCTTGTGCTTGGGAATTCAGAGAGGATGGGTGGCGAACCAGCTGCGCGCCAGCTCGGCGTCGCGCCGGATCTGGGCTGTCAGGAGTTCGAGCGTCGGGTATTTTGCCTCGTCGCGCTGCTTGCGCAGGAAGTGCACCCGCAGGTGGGCCCCGTAGCAGTCGCCCTCGTAATCGAACAGATGCACTTCGAGGGTCGGGCGACCACTGTCGGTGACAGTCGGACGCACGCCCAGGCTGGCCACGCCGGGCCGGGCGCGCTCGCCGAGCCCCTCGACGCTGACCGTGAAGATGCCCGAGAGGGGCAGGCGGCCGTGGCGCACCTGGATATTGGCCGTGGGGAAGCCGATCGTGCGGCCGATCTTGTCACCATGGATGACCCGGCCGGCCATGCTGTAGGGGCGGCCGAGCAGCCGCGCAGCGTGGTCCATCCGACCGTCGAGCAGGGCGGCCCGCACCGCGGAGCTGGAGATGCGCTCGCCCTCGAGTTCCAGGGTGGGCATGGCCTCGACCTCGAAGCCCAGGGCCCGTCCGCGCGCTGAAAGCAGGTCGAAGCCGCCGGCGCGGGCGGCACCGAAGCGGAAATCGTCACCGATGTAGAGGTGTCGCGTGGCCAGCCCGCGCACCAGCACGCGGTCGATGAAGTCGTCCGCGCCCAGGGAGGCGAAGGTCTGGTCGAAGCGCACCACCACGGCCTGGTCGACGCCCGCCTCGGCCAGGCCGATCAGCTTCTCGCGCATCGACGCGAGCCGGGCCGGAGCGCGTTGGGGGGCGAAGAATTCGCGGGGGTGGGGCTCGAAGGTCAGGACGGTGGACGGCAGGCCGAGTGCACGGGATTTCTCCCGCAGCAGCGTGAACAGGCGCTGGTGGCCCAGATGGATGCCGTCGAAGTTCCCGATGGTGAGCACCGTCGGGTGCGCAGCGAGCGCGGGAACGCCCCGTGAGACCTGCATGAATGCCCTTGAAAAAGCGGCAATTATAGGCCAAACACCCCGTGCTGCGGTGCGAAGGCGGCGGCCTCAGTCGGCCAGCGCCAGTTTCGAGCGGGAGGGCAGGGGGTGGGCGTCGAAGTGCTTGCGGATGCCCCGCAGGATCGCGTCGGCCATCTGGTCCTGGTAGCCCCGGTCGTTGAGCCGGCTCTCTTCCTCGGGATTGCTGATAAAGGCGGTCTCGACCAGGATCGACGGGATGTCCGGCGCCTTCAGCACCGCGAAGCCTGCCTGCTCGACCCGATTCTTGTGCAGGGTGTTCACGTCGCCGATCTCGTCGAGCACGGCCGCGCCGATCTTCATGCTGTCGTTGATGGCGGCGGTCTGCGAGAGATCGAGCAGGGTGCGGGCCAGGTGGCCGTCGTGGACCGACAGGTTCACGCCGCCCACCAGGTCGGCGTCGTTTTCCTTCTTGGCCAGCCAGCGGGCGGCGGCGCTGGAGGCGCCGCGCTCCGACAGGACGAACACCGAGCTGCCGCGGGCGTCCGGCCGGATGAAGGCATCGGCATGGATCGAGACGAAGAGATCCGCGCGGGCGCGCCGCGCTTTGCTGACCCGATGGTGGAGCGGCACGAAGTAGTCGCCGTCGCGGGTCAGGACCGCCCGCATGCCCGGTTGGGCGTCGATCTTTGCCTTGAGGCGGCGGGCGATGGACAGGGTGACGTTCTTCTCGTAGCTGCCCCGCCGGCCGACCGCACCCGGGTCCTCGCCGCCATGGCCCGCATCGAGCGCGACCGTGATCAGGCGCTTGACCGGGTCGGGACGCACCTCGCGCGGGGCCTCCTGGCTGGCCGGCAGCGCTTCGCCGCGCTGGGGCGTGGCGGCGTCGCCGGCCGCCGCCTCGGCGGGCGTCTCCTTCTCGATCAGGGCCAGCAGCGGGTCCACCGGCTCGGTCGGATAGAGGTCGAGGACCAGGCGATGGCCGTAGCCGGCATAGGGCTTGAGCGTGAACACCTGGGGATCGATGGGCTTCTTGAGTTCGACGACCAGCCGCACCACGCCGGGGCGGTTGCGCCCGGCCCGGATCAGGCGGATGTAGGGGTCGGCGTCGCTGATGGAAGAAGGCAGGTGGCGAACGACGCTGTCGAACTCGATGCCATGGAGGTCCACCACCAGGCGGTCGGGGTTGGCGATCAGCTGATGCTCGAATCGCAGATCGGCGGCGCCTTCGAGGGTGATGCGGGTGTAGTCGTCGGAGGGCCAGACCCGCAGCGCGATGATCTGGGTGTCGGCAGCCCGGCCGACCGGAGACACGGCCAGGGCGAACAGGCCGCCCGCGACGCGGAGAAAGCCGCGGCGACCGGATGGTGATCCGTCGTCTAGGGTATCTCCTTGATTTTCCTTATGCATTCTTGTCCCCTTGCGCTCAGTCCGATCAGCTGAGCGCGTCGCCCGCTGCCCTCGATGCGGAGCAGGATGCGGAGATCCGGAGCGGGCAGGTGTGGGGCTGCCTTGTCCGGCCATTCGACGATGCAGACGCCCGATCCGGCGAAATATTCGTCCAAACCTGCTTCCAGGAATTCATCGGGGTCAGTGAACCGATAAAAATCAAAGTGATATAAGTCTAATCTAGAAACCGTATAAGGTTCAATCAAGGTATATGTGGGACTTTTCACACTTCCCCGGAATTCGAGGGCGCGCAGCACCGATCGGGTGAGGGTGGTCTTGCCGGCGCCCAGGTCGCCTTCGAGGAAAATCACAAGTCCGGGCTCGAGGCAGGGGGCGAGCCGCCGCGCCAGGTCGGCCGTGGCCGCCTCGTCGGGCAGAGGCACGGAAAACGTGTGCTCGCTATCATGGCTTCCATGCATGTCGGGGATCATCCGGTTTCCTCTTTTGATGAGCGGCGCGACGGTCCGGGCCTCGTGACCGAGATCCGCCGCTGGGCGGCCGAGCTGGGCTTCGACGCCGTGCGCATCGCACCGGTCGAACTGCCGGAGGCTGCGGAGGGGCTGGCGGACTGGCTGGCGGCGGGTTGTCACGGCGAGATGGATTATATGGCCCGCCACGGCGATCTCCGTGCGCGGCCGGCCGAGCTGCTGCCCGGCACCCGCCGGGTCATTTCGGCACGCATGAACTACCGGGCGCCGGCCCGCGACGCGGAATCGGTGCTGGCCGACGGATCCCTGGCCTTCGTATCGCGCTACGCGCTTGGCCGGGACTACCACAAGGTCCTGCGGCAGCGCCTCAAGCAGCTGGCCCAGCGGATCGAGTCGAAGCACGCCCACCACTGGCGGGTGTTCACCGATTCAGCACCCCTGATGGAAGTGTCGATCGGTGTCGAAAGCGGCCTGGGCTGGCGCGGCAAGCACACCTTGCTGCTCGATCGCAGCGCCGGTTCGATGTTCTTCCTGGGCGAAATCCTGACCAGCCTGCCGCTGCCGTGCGATGCGCCGACCGACACCCACTGCGGCGATTGCACGGCATGTATCGGCGCCTGCCCGACGGGGGCAATCGTGGCGCCGTACCGGGTCGATGCCCGCCGCTGCATCTCGTATCTCACCATCGAATTGAAAGGTCCGATTCCGCTGGAATATCGTCCCCTGCTGGGCAATCGGGTCTATGGCTGCGATGACTGTCAGATTGTGTGTCCCTGGAACAAATTCGCACGCGATGCAACCGTGAACGACTTTACTGTGCGAAACGGACTGGATCAGGCGAGCCTCTGTGAGCTCGCCCGATGGACGGCAGCACAGTTCGAGGAACGTTTGGCGGGCAGCCCGATCTATCGGATCGGCCACGAACGCTGGCTGCGGAATCTGGCCGTGGCGCTGGGCAACGGCCCGCCCACCGACGAGGCAGGCTCCGCGCTGGCGGTCCTTTCCGGGTCGGACTCCGCGCTGGTTCGGGAGCATGCCGAATGGGCACTCGCGCGCCTGGATTCGCGGCGCACGACCTGAAAGGTTCAAGGCTACCGGGTGCCGGAAGGCGCTTGATAGTGTTGGCGAAAAGGCAGATCATTGGGCGATCCGGACGGGACCCGGGATGATTGTCATATTCCGGGATGCATGCAGGGCGGGGGAGGTCAGACCAGAACATGAGCTACACGCAGTCGCAGCGCAACGATGCGCCAGAGTGGCCCCATGCTCTTGCCGAAATCACCGTCATGGACAAGGCCCTGGCACTCCAGGCGCTGTGTATCGAGCAGGACGATATCGAGGGCGTCGAGGAGTTTGCAGAGCGCAAGGACAAGTTCCAGCTCAAGCTCCTGACGGGCAGCACCCAGCAGAAGAAGGAAACCAACCTGCTGATCGAGAAGCGCTACACCTGGCGCGGCTATAACGGCGCCGCCACGCTCGACCAGTTGCCCAACCGCATGACGATGAACGCCGAGCTGTTCGGGCGCATCTATGCCACGCTGACCGTCAATGTGGATTCACCCGCCGGCCTGGCGGTTGACGAGACCTATCCCGAGGAAGTCCGCAAGCTGCGTGCCGGTGGCGCGCGCCTGTGCGAGTTCGGAAAATTCGCGGTCGAGCCGAATGTGCGGTCCAAGCGCCTGCTCGGGACGCTCTTCCATCTGCTCTATATCTACGCCCACCGGGTCCAGGGCTGCACCGACTTCGTCATCGAGATCAATCCGCGCCACCGTTTCTTCTACGAGCGCTATCTCGAGTTCCGGCAGATCGCTTCCGAAAAGAACTGCGAGCGGGTCGGGGCGCCTGCGCTGCTGCTGCACCTCTCGGCAGAACACGTCAAGGCCCGGCTTCAGGAGCTGGCCGGCCGCTGGCGCGAACTGCCGGACGAGAAGTCGCTGTACAAGTACTGCCTGCACCAGGAGCAGGAGGACGAGATCGTCCTGCGCCTGATTCGCGAGGGCACGGTTCCCGACGAGGCGGAAGTGTCCGAGGAGCATCTCGCCGCAACGGCGTGAAGCACCCCCGGGGGGTGTGGGCGTAAAATGCCCGACCCCTTTCGCGAGCCACTGCCATGGCGATTGACCGTACGGCGCCCATCGGCGTCTTCGACTCGGGTGTCGGCGGCCTGACCGTCGTCCGTGCCCTGATGGAGCGCCTGCCGCTCGAGCGCATCATCTATTTCGGCGACACCGCCCGCGTCCCCTACGGCATCAAGTCCGTCCCGACGATCGAACACTTTACCGCGCAGATCACAGACCACCTCCTCGGCGAGGGGGTGAAGATGCTGATCGTCGCCTGCAACACCATGGCCGCAGTGGCCTCCCACGTGGTCAAGGAGCGGGCGGGCGACATTCCGGTCCTCGACGTGATCGAGGCCGGCGCGCAGGCGGCCGTGGCGCAGACGCGCAGCGGCGCGATCGGCGTGATCGGCACGCCGACCACCATCAATTCGAACGCCTATGCCCGGCGGATGCACGAGCTGAACGACTCCCTGCGGGTGTTCTCCCAGGCCTGCCCGCTGTTCGTGCCGCTGGTCGAAGAGGGCTGGCTCGATCATCCCGTGACCCGGCTGACGGCGGAAGAATACCTGAAGCCGGTGCTCGCCGAGGACGTGGACAGCCTGGTGCTGGGCTGTACCCACTATCCGCTCCTCAAGGCCCTGCTCCAGTCGGTGGCCGGGCCGCAGGTCCGGCTGGTGGATTCGGCCGTGACGACGGCACAGGCGGCGGCGCAGTGGCTGGCGCGCGAGGGCATGGCCAACCCGGCCCGGAGCCTGCCCGACTACCGATTCCGCGTGACCGACATCCCGCTCCGCTTTCAGACCATCGGCGAGCGCTTCCTCGGCCGCAGCCTGGGGCAGATCGACAAGGTGGACTGGTAGCCGGTCCTGCTCAGTCCGCCGCGGTCGCGACCGGCCGCTCGGGCGCACTGCACCATTCGCTCCAGGAGCCGGCATACAGCCGCGAGCCCGGCAGGCCCGCCACTTCCATGGCCAGGGCGTTGTGGCAGGCCGTCACCCCCGAGCCGCACATATGTACGACCTGCTCGGGCGGGGTGGTGCCGAGCACACGGGCAAAGTCCTCGCGCAGCGCGCCAGGCGCCTTGAAGCGCCCATCCTCGCGCAGGTTGTCGCGGAAGAAGCGGTTGCGCGCGCCCGGCACGTGCCCGCCGACCGGATCCAGGGTCTCGTTCTCGCCGCGGAAGCGGTCGGGACTGCGGGCGTCGAGGAGGAGCATGTCGCTGGCGCCGAGCCTGGCGTGGACCTCGTCCACGACGACCCGCGCCGGTCGCATCGCGAGGTCGAAGCGGGCCTCGCGGGGTTCGGGCCGCTCGGTGCTCAGCGCTGCCGTGCCGCACCAGGCCCGCAGGCCCCCGTCGAGCACCGCGACCCGGTGGTGCCCCAGCCAGCGCAGCATCCACCACAGCCGGGCCGCATACATGCCGCCGCTGTCGTCGTAGGCCACCACCTGGCAGTCGCTGCCGATGCCGCAGGCTGCCAGGCGTGCGAGCAGGGCCGCCGGGTCCGGCAGCGGGTGACGGCCGTTGGTGCCGGTCATCGGGGCGGAGAGGTCCCGGTCGAGGTGAAGGAAGTGGGCGCCCGGCAGGTGCCCGTCCGCATAGGCACGGAGGCCGAGTTCGGGGTCGGCCAGGTCGTGCCGGCAGTCGACGATGACCAGCTTCGGCGCGTCCAGCCTCTGCGCCAGCTCGTCGGCGCCGATCAGGGTCGTGAAGGAGGCTGCCTCGCTCACCGGGCCGATTCGCTCTGGGTGCTGTCGATCCAGTCGCGCGCCTCGTCGGCATCGGCGAAGACCTGGACGTCCGCGTCCACGAAGAACTGGCTGAGCCAGGCGCTCCAGGTGACCCACTCGTCCTCGGTGAGGATCGCGATGCGCCGGAAGTCGTGGGCGTGCTCGCGCGTGAAGCGGAGCTCCTCCCAGGCCACGTCGACCGTGAAGCCGGTCATCTCCCGGAGGTCCATCAGCAGGCTGACGGGGCCCTCGAACTGCACCTTGTAGTTCACCAGCTCCTCGAATTCCTGGTAGTCCTTCAAGGTGAATTCGTCGAGTACGACGACGCTGACCAGGTTGGGTGAATGGTCGGTGGTGATCATGGCGAACTCCTTGCGTGCAGGGGCTTCGGAAGCACTATAGCCCGCATCGGTCGGGCGCTTCAACGCGGGTGGGCGCGGGGCGCGGGCGTCGCGAGAGGATCGCCACCACGCAGCCGCTGGTCACGATCAGGAGGATGCCCGACACGCTGGCCGAGGCGGGCGCCTCGCGCCAGGCCAGCATCCCGATCAGGGTGGAAAAGACCACGGTCGAGTAGGCCAGGCAGGCGGTCAGCACCGTGGGCCCGTGGGCATAGGCCCGGGTCATGGCGAGCTGGGCGGCCGCGCCGAAGCCGCCGATGCCGGCGAGGGCCAGGACCTGCGGCTCGTCATAGACGCGGGGTCCGGCCCACATGAGGGCGGGCAGGCCCAGGACCACCGTGGTCGCGGAGAACCAGAACACGGTGCGGACCTCGGGCTCGCCGGCGCGGCCGAGCTCGCGCACCGACAGGTAGGCGACGCTGGCGATCGCCCCGCAGGCCAGCCCGGCCGCAGCCCCGTCCCATTGATCGAGCGAGAGGCTGGGCTGGAGCATCAGCACCACGCCGACCAGGCCCGACATGACCGCCACTATCGCGCCGCGATCCACGGACTCGCGCTGGGTCAGCGCGCTCAGCACGGCGACGAACAGCGGCGAGGTGTAGTTCAGGGTCACGGCGGTGGCCAGGGGCAGGCGGGCCAGGGCGTAGAAATAGCAGATCAGCGCGAACGCGCCCGCCATCGAGCGCGAGGCGTGAAGGCGCCATCGCGGCGTCGCCAGGCGCACGCCGGACAGCCGGGCCAGCACCACCATCAGCACGACGCCGAACAGACCGCGCCAGAACACCAGCTCGCCACTCGTGAAATCCGCCGAAGCGAGCTTGACGCAGGCCCCCATGCAGGCGAAGAACAGACTCGCGACCAGCATCCAGACGGCGGACATGTGCGTAGAGGGGGTGGCGGATATGCGATTGGAACACAGGGGGGCCGCCGGAAATTTTTTTTGATCCGACTGTAAGTCCCTCTCCCCGGGGCAGGTCAAAGGCGTGTGATCACCCATGGCGGGTTGGCACATTCCATCTGAGACAGGAGAGACAAATATGACCAAGACCAAATCCGGCGCCGCGATTGCCGCCACCGTAGCTGCCCTTTTCGTCGGTGGCGCCCTGGTCGCCCCGACCATGGCCCAGGCGGCCGATGGCGGCGTCAAGTGCATGGGCACCAACAGCTGCAAGGGCCACTCCGAGTGCGCCACCGCATCCAGCAGCTGCAAGGGCCAGAACGCCTGCAAGGGCCAGGGCTGGGAGAAGAAGGCCTCCAAGGAAGAGTGCGAGGCGGCCGGTGGCAAGGTCGTGATGGACAAGCACTGAGCGTCGGGCTTGAGCTGATGTCTGCGGGGAGGGCACCGGCGTGCCCTTCCCGCGCTGTGTCTTGAGGACAGCATGGCTACTGGAATTGCCGGTTTCGGCCTGGGACTGCGAACGGATCATTACCGGGACTTCGTCGATGCGCCCGATCAGCCCGTGGACTGGCTCGAGATCATCTCCGAGAACTATCTGGTTCCGGGCGGAAAACCGCTGGATTTCCTGGATCGCATCCGCGCCGACCATCCCATGGTCATGCACGGGGTGTCGCTCTCGATCGGCAGCTGCGATGCCCTCGACCTGGACTACCTGCGGGCGCTGAAGGGCCTCGCAGAGCGGGTGGAGCCGGGCTGGATCTCGGATCACCTGTGCTGGACCGGCGTCGACCATGCGAATTTGCATGATCTCTTGCCGCTGCCCTACACCGAGCAGGCCATTCGCCACCTGGTGCCGCGCGTGGCCCAGGTGCAGGAGGTCCTCGGCCGGCCGCTGGTGCTCGAGAACGTCTCGAGCTACGTGAGCTACGCGGCCGATGAAATGAGCGAGTGGGAGTTCATCGCGGAGCTGGTGCGTCGGTCCGGCTGCCAGCTCCTGCTCGACGTCAACAACGTATATGTCAGCGCCCGAAATCACGGCTTCGATCCGCGCACCTTCATCCGCGCGGTGCCCGCCGAAGCGGTGGTGCAGATCCACCTGGCCGGGCACGAGGACCATGGCGACCTGGTGATCGACACCCACGACCACCCGATTCGCGACGAGGTGTTCGATCTCTACGCCTTCACGCTGAGCACGATCGGCATGCGCCCGACCATGATCGAGCGCGATGACCGCATCCCACCGCTGGCGACGCTGCTGGCAGAGCTGGATCGGGTGCGCGCCGTGGCTGGGGCGGCACTCGCGGACGAGCAGGTGACCGCATGCGCCTGAACGAACTGCAGCGGGCCATGGCCGCGGCCATCACCGAGGGCGCTGAGCCACCCCCCCTCGGCGGCGACGGGCGCGGTCTGGCGGCCTATCGCCATGCCTGGCGGGCGCGCATGGTCGAGGCCCTGCGCAGCAACTACCCGGTGCTTCACCAGGTGCTGGGCGACGAGGGGTTCGAGGCTCTGGCGGGCGCCTATCTCGAGGCCCATCCCTCCCGCTTCCGCTCGATCCGCTGGTTCGGCGACGGCCTCGAAGATTTCCTGCGCGCCAGTCCGGACGCTGCGCCGCACCCGGCCGTGGCAGACATGGCGGCCTTCGAGTGGGCCATCTGCCTGGCTTTCGACGGCCCCGACGCAACCCCGCTGGCGCCTGCGGCCCTGGCCGGACTGTCGCCCGAGGATTGGCTCACGCTGCGTTTCACGCTGGCGCCGACCTGCCGGGTCCTGGATTTCGAGTGGTCTGTCGCGCCCATCTGGCGCGAATTCTCGGCGCAGGAAGACCCCGACCACCAGGCGCCCGCGCCGGAGCCCCTGGACCACAGCGTCCTGGTCTGGCGGCAGGGCCTCCAGCCCCACTGGCGCAGCCTCGAGCCCCTCGAGGCCGGGCTCCTCAAGGCCGTGCGCGGCGGGGTCGATTTCGCGTCCCTGTGCGCGCTGGCCGGCGAGATTGTCGGCGAGGCCGCTGCCCCGCAGGCGGTGCTCCAGCACCTGGGGCAGTGGCTGTCCGACGGCATCCTCGCGGGCGGCTAGCAGGGGGTGAGCCAGTCGGCGTGGGCCGGGTCACGGCCTTCCACGCAGGCGAAGTAGCGCGACTGGAGGTCACGGGTCACCGGGCCCGGCTGGCCCGATCCGACCCGGCGCCGATCGATCTCCACCACCGGTGTGACCTCGGCGGCCGTGCCGGTGAAGAACACTTCGTCGGCGATGTAGAGCTCGTCCCGGGTGATGCGCCTGGCGACCACCTCATAGCCGGCTTCGCGGGCCAGGGCGAGGATGGTGCGGCGGGTGATGCCGTCCAGGGACGAGGTGATCTCCGGTTCGTATATGACGCCCCGACGCACCAGGAATACATTCTCGCCCGGGCCTTCGGCCACGAAGCCGTCGGTATCCAGCAGCAGGGCCTCGTCATAGCCCTCGGCGCGCACCTCGCGGCAGGCCAGGATCGAGTTGGTATAGGTGGACACCGACTTGGCGCGGCACATCTGCACATTGACGTGGTGCCGGGCAAAGCTCGCCACCTTGACGCGGATGCCCTTGCCGAGGCCGTCCTCGCCCAGGTAGGCGCCCCAGTGCCAGGCGGCGATCGTCACATGGGTGGCTGCGCCGTAGGGGTCCACGCCGGCCTTTTCGGCGCCCAGGAACACCAGGGGGCGGATGTAGGCCTGGGCCAGTCCATTGCGGCGGACCGCATCGCGGCAGGCCTGGGACAGGGTGGCCGCGTCGAAGGGCATTTCCAGGCCGAGGATACGGGCCGAGTCGCAGAGCCGCTCGATGTGGTCCTCGAGCTTGAAGATGGCCGGTCCGGCCGTCGTCGGATAGGCACGGATGCCCTCGAAGCAGCCGAGGCCATAGTGCAGGGTGTGGGTCATCACGTGCACCCGGGCATTGCGCCAGGGCAGCCATTCGCCGTCGAGCCAGATCCAGCCGTCGCGGTCTTCCATGGACATGAGCGTCCTCCAATCAGTCGGGGTTTTGGTCGGGTGCGCGGGTGGCGGACGGGCCCGGAGGGATCGGATCGGCGGTTGGCCGGGGAGATCCCGCGAGGCGGTCTGGGGTGCTGACAGCGTGGGGCTGCGGACCGAGGGCGACAAACGAATCCGGCGGCCGCACGGATGAACCGGATTCACTTATGGGCAATCCGGGCCGTGGCGGTGACGTTTGGCTGCTAGAGTAGGCGCACGACATTCCGGAGGAGCGCGATGCCTTGCCTGCTTGCCCTGGACCAGGGCACCACGAGTTCGCGCGCGATGGTCTTCGATGCCGCCTCCCGGGTGGTCGGGATGGCCCAGCGGCCCTTCCGGCAGCACTTTCCGCGCTCGGGCTGGGTCGAGCATGATGCTGACGAGATCTGGCAGACCCAGCTCGCCTGCGCCCGCGAGGCGCTCGCCGAGGCCCGGGTGGGCGCCGGCGAGGTGGCCGCGATCGGCATTGCCAACCAGCGCGAGACCACGATCCTATGGGAGCGGGGCACGGGCCGGCCGGTGGGGCCGGCCATCGTCTGGCAGGACCGCCGCACCGCCGGTCTTTGCGACCGGCTCCGGGCCCAGGGCCAGGCGGCGTCGATCCGGGCCCGCACCGGGCTGGAGCTGGATGCCTACTTCTCGGCCACCAAGCTGGCCTGGCTGCTCGACAACACGCCGGGTGCGCGCGAGCGGGCCCGGGCCGGCGAGCTGGCCTTCGGCACCGTCGATTCGTGGCTGGTCTGGCAGCTCACGGCCGGCCGGCGGCACGTCACGGATCCGGGCAATGCCGCCCGCACGATGCTCTTCGACATCCACCGGCAGCAGTGGGACGAGACCCTGCTGTCCCTGTTCGACATCCCCGCGGCGCTGATGCCCGAGGTGGTCGATTCCAGCGGCGTGTGCGGCGAGTGCGACCCCAGCCTGCTGGGCGCCGCCATTCCCATCGCCGGCATCGGCGGAGACCAGCAGGCTGCCACCTTCGGCCAGGCCTGCTTCGCGCCCGGCATGGCCAAGAACACTTACGGCACGGGCTGTTTCCTGGTCCGCAACACGGGCCAGGCGGTGGATTCGACCCAGCGCCTGCTGACCACCATCGGGTGGCGGAGGGGCGGCGCCACCGAGTACATGCTCGAAGGCAGCGTCTTCGTGGCCGGTGCGGTCGTCCAGTGGCTGCGCGACGGCCTGGGCATCATCCGCGAGTCGTCCGAAATCGAAGCCCTCGCCGCCAGCGTCCCGGACAGCGGCGGGGCCGTGCTGGTGCCCGCCTTCACGGGGCTGGGGGCGCCCTGGTGGGATCCCCATGCCCGAGGGGCCCTGGTGGGGCTCGGCCGGGGCAGCAGCGCGGCCCACATCGCCCGCGCCGCGCTGGAGTCGATCGCCTTGCAGACCGTGGACCTGGTGGAGGCCATGAACCGGGATGCCCAGTCCCCGATCAGCGAACTGCGGGTGGATGGGGGGGCCGCACGCAATGACCTCCTGATGCAGATCCAGGCGGACCTGCTGGGCGTGCCGGTGGTCCGCCCGCGCCAGACCGAGACCACGGCCCTGGGCGCGGCCTACCTGGCAGGGCTGGCCGTCGGGGTGTGGCAGGACGAGGCCGAGCTGGCGTCCCACTGGGGCGTGGACCGCCGCTTCGAGCCGCTATCTGGCGAGGACTGGCGGCGCGGCATGCTGGCCCGCTGGCACCGGGCCGTCGAGCGGGCGCGCCACTGGGAAGAGGACTGAGGCATGGCGGCACGGGCGGAGGCGCTGGCGCAGCTGCGGGCGGCCTGCGACGCGGCGCGCAGCTGGGACGTGGTGGTCATCGGTGGCGGTGCCACCGGCCTGGGCTGCGCGGTCGATGCGGCGTCTCGCGGCTATTCGACCCTGCTGCTGGAGGCCCATGACTTTGCCAAGGGCACCAGCTCCCGCGCCACCAAGCTGATCCACGGCGGCGTCCGCTACCTGGCCCAGGGCAACCTGTCGCTGGTGCGGGAGGCGCTGGCGGAGCGTGCCGTCCTGCTCGACAACGCACCGCACCTGGTGCGTCCCCTGCGTTTCGTGGTGCCGAGCTTCCGCTGGCACCAGATGCCGATGCTGGGTGCCGGGCTGGGCTTCTACGACCTGCTGGCGGGCCGCCACAGCCTCGGGCACAGCCGGCTGCTGGGCCGCTCGGCGACGCTCGCCGCCCTGCCCGGCGTGCGGGAGCAGGGTCTTCACGGGGGCATCGCCTACTGGGACGCCCAGTTCGACGACGCGGCCCTGGCCCTGGCGCTGGCGGGCACGGTGGCGGACCTGGGTTCGCTGGCCCTCAACTACTGTGCGGTCGAAGGCTTGCGGAAGGACGGCGGTCAGGTCGTCGGCGTCGACGCCCGCGATGGGCTGGCGGGCGATGTCCTGTCGATTCGCGCGCGCGCCGTCATCAATGCCACCGGGGTCTGGGCAGACACGGTGCGAAGCCTCGACCAGCCCGGTCGCAGGGCACTGATCCGTCCCAGCCAGGGCGTCCATCTGGTGGTGGATGGCGATTTCCTGGCGGGCGACAACGCCCTTTTGGTGCCCGAGACCGACGATGGCCGCGTGCTGTTCGTGATCCCCTGGTACGGCAAGCTCGTGATCGGCACGACCGATACGCCGCGGGACGACCTGCCCCTGGAACCCCGGGCCCTGGAAAGCGAGATCGACTTCATCCTCGACACCGCCGGTCGCTACCTGGCCCGCCCCCCGCGGCGGGAAGACGTCCGCAGCGTGTTCGCCGGCCTGCGGCCCCTGGTGGGCGGCGACGGGGGCGGGCGCACGGCCAGCCTGTCGCGGGAGCACCGCGTGGATGTGTCGGACAGCGGACTGGTCACGATCACCGGCGGCAAATGGACGACCTACCGCCGCATGGCCATCGACGCGGTCGACCTGGCGGCGGCCCGCGCGGGCCTGCCCCGCAGACCGTCCGCCACCCTGAGGCGGCGCCTGCATGGCTGGGGCAGCGGCGATGCGCGCCTCGACCTGGCCCGCAGCCAGCCGGTTCCCGACGACGACGCGGTGCTGCGTGCGGTCGGCGAAACGCAGGCCGCGACGGTCGAGGACGTGCTGGCGCGCCGATACCGGACCCTGTTCCTCGACGCTGCCCTGGCGGCCGCCGAGGCGCCGCGGGTTGCCCGGGTGATGGCTGCGGCGCTGGGCCGGAATGCCGCGTGGGTCGATGCCCAGGTCGCCGAGTTCGAGGCCACGGCGAAGGGCTATCGGGTCAGCGCAGGATCAGCGGGCGTGGGCCTGTAGCCAGCGGACCAGCGCCCGGACCTCGGGGCGTTCGAAGTTCTCGCGGCTGGCGATCGCGTAGTAGGCCATGCCCGGCGCGCGTATGCCGAAGGGTTCGACCAGGGCGCCGGCCGCCAGATAGGGGGCCGCCAGGCTGGCGACCATCAGGGCGGCGCCGGTGCCGGCCGCAGCGGCCTCGAGCATCATCATGGCGTCGTCGAAGAGGGGCCCGGTCGGGTTCGGTGGCATGTCGATGCCCGCCGCCGCGAACCAGTGATCCCAGTCCAGCAGGGGATGACGCAGGAGCGCCGCGAGGCGCAGATCCTCGAGCGCGGCGAGCGGGCGGCCCGAAGCGCGATAGGCCGGGCTGCATACCACCACCAGGACCTCGTCGCGCAGCTTGCGGGCCGCCAGGCCCGGCCACGGCGGCCGGCCGTAGCGGATTCCCAGGTCGGCCTCGCCCCGGCTCACCGGCTCGAGGCTGGTGGCCGTGGAGAGCTGCAGGTCGATGGCCGGCTGCTCGTCGCGGAACGCGGGCAGCTGGGGCGCCAGCCACTTGGCGCCCAGGGCCGGCGCCACCGAGACCCGCACCGTGGCGCCGGGCCGGCTGCCGAGTGCGCGGGTGGCTTCGTCGATCCGGTCCAGCGAGCGACGGACCGCCTCCAGGTAGCGCTGGCCATCCGCCGTGAGCGCGATGCTGCGGGGGCGACGCACGAACAGGCTGCAGCCGAGCCAGCCTTCGAGGGCCTTGATGCGGTGGCTGATCGCAGAGGGCGTCAGGCGGAGCTCGTCGGCGGCCCGCAGGAAGCTGCCCAGGCGACCGGCGGCCTCGAAGGCGATCAGCGAATGCAGGGGGGGCAGTCTGCGCATGGGCGTCGTGGCCATTGGGATGGGCCATCATAGCGCCGCCATGGCGCGCCGGCTAAGATCGGAAGATCGTGATATCTGTGAATCCGACTCACATGAGGGCTCCTGGAAAACTTCCGCCTCTGGCCGCCCTGCGCACCTTCGAGGCAGCGGCCCGGCACCTCAACTTCACGCGGGCTGCGGCCGAACTCCACGTCACTCACAGCGCGATCAGCCACCAGATCCGCAGCCTCGAGGCTCAGCTGGGCTTCGACCTCTTCCTGCGGGGAGGCGGCCGCCTGCGACTCACCCCGGCCGGCACCGCGCTGCTGACAGTGGCCAACGAGGCCCTCTGCCAGCTCGCCGATACCCTGGCCGGACTGCGTCGCGCGTCGTGCTCGGACCGGCTGTGCGTGAGTGTGCTGCCCTCGTTCGGCAGCCGCTGGCTGGGCCCCCGGATCGGCCGCTTCATCGAGGCCCACCCGGGCTGCGAGATCGCCGTGCAATCGACGGCGCTGCGGGCGGACCTGCTGCACGACGGTGTCGACGTCGCGGTGCGCTGGGGGTTCGGCCACTATCCCGGCCTGAATGCCGAGCACCTGCTGGACGAGGTGCTCTTCCCGGTGGCGGCGCCGGCCCTGCTGACGGCCCGCGGCTCGCCCACGACACCGGAGGCGATCCGGGGCTGGCCGCTGCTGCGCTCGCGGGGAGAGGACTGGCTGCCGTGGTTTCGTGCCGCGGGTCTGGACTGGCCGGAGCCCGACGGTGGCATCGTGTTCGACGACTCGGCGCTCGCGATCCAGGCGGCCATCGATGGCCATGGCGTGCTGCTCGCCCGCGCCAGCCTCGCCCACGACGCCCTCCGCATGGGCCAGTTGCGGCGCCTCTTCGACACGGCCGTGGCGCTTCGCTACCACGGCGGACAGGACGTGGATGCGGCGCTCGGCCTGGATTCCGCCGGGCAGGCCCGGCGCTGGTGCTACTGGATCGTCACCCCGGGCCATCGTCCCCTGTCGCCCCTGGCGCGGGCGTTCATCGACTGGCTGCGCTCGGAAGTGGGGGCCATGTCGCATCCGCTGTGAGCTGAGCTCACATCAGGTGGAGATCATCTCGCTGGCTCGACGGGCCGCGCCGAGGCACACTTTTGCCCATCGTCAGCGGAGAAGAGCCATGCACTTGGCGCAACTGAACGTCGGCCGCCTGGTGGCACCCATCGATGCCCCGGAGGTGGCCGGTTTCGCGAACCAGCTCGAGGCCATCAACGGGCTGGCCGAATCCTCGCCAGGCTTCGTCTGGCGTTTCGCGGGCGACACCCGGCAGGGCGAGACCGCGGTGGGCGATGACCCGCAGACCATCTACAACCTGTCGGTCTGGCAGAGCCTGGAGTCGCTCTTCGCGTTCACCTATCGAAGCGCACACCGGGCGCCCCTGGCTGCCCGCCGCCAGTGGTTCGAGCGCCTCGACGGGCCGCATCTGGTGCTGTGGTGGGTACCCGCAGGCCACCGGCCCGGACTCCCCGAGGCCCTGTCGCGGCTGAAGCGCCTGGCAGGCGAGGGCCCGGGACCTGACGCCTTCGACTTCCGGAACGCCTTCGGTCCGGACGGACAGGCCCTGCAGGGGCGCGCCATCGCCCACCCGGCGCCGGCAGCATAGGGCCGGCCGATTCAGGCGGACCGGGTGGACGCCGCCGCCCGCGCCTGTTCGAAGCGTTCGGCCTCGTCCTCGATCCAGCGACGGAAGAGTGCGAACTTGCGCCGCCCGTCGCTCTGGGGAGGCCAGACGAGCCAGTAGGGGGTCGGGTAGTCGGCAAGGACCGACGACAGCGCCACCAGACGCCCGTCCCGGAGCGCGTCGAAGGCGAGCGATTCGCGCACCAGGGCCACCCCGAGGCCCTGTCGCAAGGCCTCGAGCAGGAGGTTGGAATCGTTGAAGTGCAGCCCGATGGGCTCCCGTGGGGCGATGCCGGCCGCTTCCATCCAGGGACGCCAGTTCTCCACCGAGGTGAGGAGGGGGCAGTCGAGGATCTCCGCTGGTGTGCTCGGGAGCTGCCCACCCCGGAAACCCGGGGCGCAGGCGACCAGCAGCCGGTCGCGGAACAGGGCCTGGGCATGCAGGCCGTCCCAGCCACCCGGCCCCATTCGGATGGCGGCGTCGATGCCCTCCGCCTGAGGGTCGGAGAGGGCCAGGCCGGCGCGGATGCTGATCCGCAAGGCCGGGTTCGCTGCCATGAACGTGGGCAGCCGGGCGATCAGCCAGTGAGCGCCGAAGCTCGGCATGGTGCCGATCACCAGTTCGTCGTGACCCACCTGCGTGTGGAGCCGCTGCGTGGCCTGGGCCAGATCCGCCAGGCCGTGCCGCACCTGCAGGGCATAGACGCGTCCGTTTTCCGTCGGCACCAGTTGTCGTCCCTGGCGTTCGAACAGCGAGAGGCCCAGGAGGTGTTCCAGGGCCTTGATCTGGTGGCTGACGGCTCCGTGGGTCAGGTGCAGCTCGCTGGCGGCCGCCACGATGCTGCCGAGGCGGACCGTGGCTTCGAAGGCGCGCAGGGCGGGCAGGGGTGGGATGCGCGTCATGTGAGGAAAATTAACGGAATTTCCTAGATATGGTCGATATTCGCAGAATTCCGACTGGGTTAGAGTGGTTTTCATTGAGTGATGTGAGACACATTCACATGTCGGATCTGCCGAGCAAAGGGGTGCTGGTGGTGCCGGGCCTGGAGGGCTCAGGGCCCTTGCACTGGCAGTCGCGGTGGCTCGCGCGCCATCCCGGCTGGCAGCGGGTCGAGCAGGCCGACTGGTACAAGCCCGAGCGCGAGGCCTGGGTGCGGGCCTTCGATGACGCCGTTCAAGGCTCGAGCGGTCCGCCGCTCGTGGTCGCGCACAGCCTGGGCTGCGCCGTGGTGGCTCACTGGGTGGCGTCGGGTGGGCACGGCCTTGCGGCGGCCCTGCTGGTGGCACCTGCCGACGTGGACTCGCCCGCGCATACGCCTGACAGCGTACGAGGTTTCGCGCCACTGCCGACCCTGCGAATGCCGTTCCCCTCACTGGTGGTGGCGAGCCGTGACGACCCCTATGTCGATCTGGCACGTGCCCGTGCCGTGGCCACCGGCTGGGGCAGCGGGTTCGTGGATCTGGGCAGCAGCGGGCACATCAACGCCGATTCGGGCCTGGGCGACTGGCTCGCAGGGCTGGCGCTGCTTGAACAACTGACCCAAACAAGCCGTCACGGTGACGGTGCCTCGACCTGACTGGGAGATCTCGCGATGTACGCACTCTATTTCGGCAACATGAACTACTCGTCCTGGTCGCTCCGGCCCTGGATCCTGCTGCGCCACTTCGACATCCCGTTCGAGGCCCACCGGGTCCAGGTGCGGGGCAGCGGCCCGACCGATCTCCATCGGTCCTACTCCCCGAACGGACTGGTGCCCTGCCTCCATGTGGACGGCTTCCAGGTCTTCGATACCCTCGCCATTGCCGAATTCCTGGCGGAGCGCCACGCGGGGCTGTGGCCCGACGACTGGAAGGCCCGGGCGCGGGCACGGTCGGTTTCCGCCGAAATGCATTCGGGCTTCGGTGCGCTGCGCAGCGCCATGCCGATGAATGTGCGCATGAAGTGCGTGGGCGCCGAACTGGACGCCGCCGTTGCGGCAGATGTGGCGCGGGTCGCCGCCGTGTGGACCGAGGCCCGGGAATCCTTCGCGACGGGTGACGAGCCCTGGCTCTTCGGTGCCTTCAGCGTGGCCGACGCCATGTTTGCGCCGGTCGTCTGGCGCTTCGCCACCTACAACGTGGACCTGCCGCCGGTGGCGGCTGCCTACCGGGACGCGATGCTCGGCCATCCTGCCATGCGAGAGTGGGAGCAGGGCGCCCGTGCCGAGGCGCAGTCCATGCCCGCCTACGATGCCTATGCGTCGCGTTTCGGAGGATTGCGCGAGGGCACGTGACGGATTCGATGTCATCCGGCCTCAATTCGCCTGGCATCGCTCCGTAATTGTCTTCGCATGGCCCGCGAGTGGCCAAGAGGAGACAAGAACAGTGAAGAATGACCTGGAGCTGGTGGCCCAGCACGCGGGCGGCATCCCCGCGCCCACCGATCAGCGCTTTGCCACCGACCTGATGAAGCACCTCGTCGTCCCGACCTTCGTGCTCGACGCATCGGGTCGGGTGTTGATCTGGAATCGGGCCTGCGAACGGCTGACCGGGGTGCGCGCCGAAGAGGTCGTCGGCACCTCCGGTCATCGCCTGGCCTTCTATGACAAGGATCGACCAACGCTGGCCGACCTCATCGTGCAGGGACGGTTCAGTGAGATCCAGTCCCTGTACGCGGATTACGACGTCACGTCGAGCGGCGAGTTCGGCTATCACGCCGAGAACTGGTGCGTCATGCCGCGGGTGCGAACCCGGCTGTATCTGCATATCGATGCCGGGCCGATCTACGACTCGGACGGCCGCCTGGTCTCGGTGGTCGAGACGCTGCGCGACATGACGATCCAGAAGGAGGCCCAGAGCGAACTCGAGCGCCTGGCGAGCCGTGATCCCCTGACCGGTCTCGCCAACCGGCGCGCCTTCGACCGATTCCTGGGCGGCGAGTGGCAGCGGGGCCGAAACAGTGCCCATGAGCTGTCGGTCCTGATGCTCGACGTGGATCGATTCAAACAGTACAACGACCGCTACGGCCATCCGCAGGGCGATGCCTGTCTGCGCAGCGTGGCCTCGGTGCTGGCAGGCGCTGCGGCGCGCACCGGTGACCTGGTATCGCGCTATGGTGGCGAGGAGTTTGTGCTGGTGCTGCCAGGCACGACCAGCCGTGGTGCCAAGGTCGTGGCACAACGTATCCTCCGGGCGGTGGAGTCCCTCGCGATCCCCCACGAGGATTCCGCCCACAACGGATGCCTGACGGTGAGCGTCGGCGTGGCGACGGGCGACCCAGGCGAGATCAGCCAGGAGGCGCTGATCGCCCAGGCGGATTCTGCGCTCTATCGGGCCAAGGCCGCGGGTCGGAACTGCGTTGTCTGCGCGGGAGACGATGCAGACCATTGAGGTCACGCCGCGGACAATTGAAAAGAAAAGGCCGCCCCCGGGGCGGCCTTTTTGCACGACCGGTGTCCGCCGCAGCGGACAGGGGCCGGTGCTTAGTGGAAC
>JAGRFX010000516.1 GCA_020445805.1 Rhodocyclaceae bacterium | reverse complement strand
CGTCGACACTTCGCGCAATCGCGATGCCGGCGGTGCCGGCCTCGGCCTCGCCATTTGCCGCGCCATCGTGCTCGCCCACGGCGGCAGCATCGAGGCCACGGCATCGAGGCTCGGCGGCCTGCGTATCGAAGTGCGCCTTCCGGCGCTGGCGAGGGGCCCATGAACCCGGCAACGATCCTGATCGTCGAGGACGAGCCCAAGCTCGCCTCGCTGCTGCGCGACTATCTGCTGGCCGCCGGCTATGCGGCCGAGATCTGCGCGAGCGGCGAGGGCGTGGTCGAGCGCGTCCGCGCGCAGGTGCCGGCCGCGATCCTGCTCGACATCAACCTGCCCGGCATGGACGGCCTGAGCATCTGCCGCGAACTGCGCCGCTTCAGCGAGGTGCCGATCCTGATGCTGACCGCGCGCGTCGAGGAGCTCGATCGCCTGCTCGGCCTCGAGCTCGGCGCCGAAGACTACATCTGCAAGCCGTTCAGTCCGCGCGAAGTCGTGGCCCGCCTGCGCGCCGTGCTGCGACGCGTCAATACGCCAGCGAAGGTTCGGGAAGGCGCGGTCGTCCTCGACGAAGAGCGATTCGAGGCGCGCATTCATGGCATCGCGCTGACCCTGACCCCGGTTGAATTCCGCCTGCTCGGCAAGCTGTCCGGA
>JAGRFX010000515.1 GCA_020445805.1 Rhodocyclaceae bacterium | reverse complement strand
ATGCCGTCCGCGTGCCAGAGCGACTCGGTGGCCGAGAAGGTCATCGGCTGGGGCTGGTTGGCCGGGCCGGGCATGTCGTGTCCGGCGATGCCCTCGTTCGGGTTCGCGGTCGAACCGTAGAGGGCATTGGCGTACTGCCAGAAGTTGGTCTTGCCGATCGAGCTCTTGTTGATCGAGCCCGAGGGGTCGGCGACCGCCTCGTAGGTGACGGTGATGCCGGCGGCGGCGGTGACCAGGTCGCCCTGATCGTCGATCAGCTGGGCCCGGACGGTGTTGAAGGGCGGCAGGATGGAGAACACGGAGTAGTCCGAGTCCATGCAGTGCATGCCCAGGTCGTTCCAGGCCAGCACCGTCCAGTTGCCGACGACCTGTCCGCCTCCGGCCCGGCTGTCCGTCCTGTCGACCAGGACGAGCACGAGGACGAAGGCGGCAACGAGAGCGAGGCTCGTCAAGAAGCGTGTCATGGTTGCCTTTCCATGTGGATGACCCGATGAGGGCCGACTTGGCGCGCGAGGTGTGACAAACCGACGCAATCGCCGTTCCAGCCGCGCGATGGCGCGATCCGGTCTCGAAGACCTTCCTGGGTCAAGGCTTGGAGTTTGCCAAGATGCCGACGAGGAAAGGCCGCGTGTCCGCGATCCGGACGAAT
>JAGRFX010000514.1 GCA_020445805.1 Rhodocyclaceae bacterium | reverse complement strand
TTCCTGGGCATGTTCTTCCGTTTCGCGAAGGACAACCGCATCACCGATGCGGACCGTGCCTGGAAGGCCCGCATGGGCGACATGCTGCGCGGGCACAAGGCCGGCATGCCGCCGGTGGGCAAGTACAACTGGGGTCAGAAGATGGTGTTCTGGGCCATGGCCTGGAGCCTGCTGATCCTGGTGGTCACTGGCGTCATGTTCTGGCGGCCCTGGTTCGCCCCGTACTTCTCCATCGACGTGATGCGTGGGGCCGTGCTGCTGCACGCCGTCTCGGCGATGGTGCTGGTGGCCGCGACCATCATGCACGTGTACGCCGCCATCTGGGTCAAGGGCACGGTGCGCGCGATGACGCGCGGCACCGTCAGCGAAGGCTGGGCCAAGCTCAACCACCCGCTGTGGCATGAGCAGACCTGATTAGCGATGAAGTTCAGCAGGCTCACACTGTGAGCCACTGAGAGCCGAATATGAGCGCATCCCACCAGGAGATGCGCCATGCCGATGAACCGTGTCCAGTTCCAGAAGGGGCTGTCGTTGCCAGAGTTCATGGACCGCTATGGAACCGAGGAGCAGTGCGAGCAAGCGCTCGTTGCTGCGCGCTGGCCCGGCGGCTTCGTCTGCCCGGTCTGCGGCGTGATGCAGTCGCGTACCTC
>JAGRFX010000513.1 GCA_020445805.1 Rhodocyclaceae bacterium | reverse complement strand
CGCACGGCGATTGGTAAATTCATGGGCAGCCTCAAGGACGTATCGGCTCGCGATCTGGCGATAACCGCAGCCAAGGGTGCGATCGAGCGGTCCGGCGTTCCAGCCGACAAGATCGACGAAATCTGCATGGGCCAACTGTACACCGGGATGCAAGGCTCCCTGCCGGCCCGCCAAGTGAGCATGCGGGTTGGTTTGCCCGCCTACAGCAGCGCCGTGTCGGTCAACCAGAACTGCACATCCGGCATGCGCGCGCTGGAGATCGCCTGCCACAACATCATGCTGGGCCAGACCGAGATCGGCCTGGCGGTCGGCGTGGAGAGCATGACCAACGCCCCCTACCTGCTGCCCAAGGGCCGCATGGGTTACCGGATGGGGCAGGGCAACATTGAAGACAGCATGATCCATGACGGCCTGTTCGACGAACTGGTGCCCGGTCACATGGCCATGACGGCGGAAAACGTCGCGACCAAGTACGGCATCACCCGCCAGGAATGCGACGAACTGGCGTTGATCAGCCACACTCGTTGCACCACGGCCACCAAGGAAGGCGTTTTCAAGCGCGAGATCGTGCCGGTCGAACTCAAATCCAGGAAGGGTTCGACCTTCTTCGAGGCCGACGAGAATTTCATCCCGGACGCCAGCCTGGAGAG
>JAGRFX010000512.1 GCA_020445805.1 Rhodocyclaceae bacterium | reverse complement strand
AAATCGGAAAGCATCTCCGACGCGGCACGAATGCTCCCCAAAGGCCCGCGCCCTCCCTCGATCAGCGACTGGATCAGGGCATCGCGCCGTGCATGGCGTTCGTTGGTACTGGTCACGTCTTCGAGCACCAGCACGAAGCCGGTAATCGCCAGCCCCCCGACCTGTGCGCCGGACTGGCCATCGCTGCCCAGCACCGGCGACATGTGCGCGCGCAGCAGGCGCCCGGCACGCGTCGCGGTGACGAACTGTGCAGAACCGAGAAGCTTCTTGCGATCCGCGCCCGACTCGTCGCGACTGACCGACTGCAAACGTTCCAGCGCGTGCTCGATCAGCGCCCGGTCGAAGACCGTGTAGATCGAGCGCCCCAGACCAAGCAATTCGGCATTGCTGCCGTCGGCACCTGCAGAGAGCTCCTGCTTCGCCCGCTGGTTGTAGAGCAGCACCCGGCCATCCAGATTGCAGACCACGACGCTCTGACTGAGATCGGCCATCAGCGCCGCCAGACGGCTGCGCTCCTCTTCGAGCGAAGCGCGTGCTTCGCGGACGCGCTCGGCGACGTCGTGGTCGAGGGCATCGCGTGCGCCGAGAAGCTGGTTGGCAGCCTGCGCCAGTGCGCGCAGTTCGGGCGTTGCCGGTTCGGACAAACGCAGG
>JAGRFX010000511.1 GCA_020445805.1 Rhodocyclaceae bacterium | reverse complement strand
TCGCCAACGTCCACCCCGACGACGCCGCGCGGGTCCAACGCGACCTCGCCAACCTCACCGGCCTCGCCGATCTCGACGGCCGCGGCACGGCGATCCACGAGTACCGCTTCCGCCGAGCCGACGGCGTCTACCGCTGGATCCGCGACGAATTTCGCCTCCTCCGCGGCGACGACGTCGGCGCGGCCGAGATCGTCGGCTACTGGATCGACATCACCGAGCGCCGCTCGCAGATGGAGGCGCTGCGGGAGGCCCGCGACGCCGCCGAGCAGGCGAGCCGGGCGAAGTCCGACTTCCTGTCGCGGATGAGCCACGAGCTGCGCACGCCGATGAACGCGATCCTCGGCTTCGGCGAGCTCCTCGGCCTCGAGCGCGAGCGCCTCAGCGCCAACCAGCGCGAGGGCCTCGGCCACATCATGGGCGCCGGCCGCCACCTCCTCACGCTGATCGACGGCGTCCTCCAGCTCGCCAAGATCGACGCTGGCCAAGAGGACATCCTCTCCGAGGCGATCGCCGTCGACGACGTCGCCGCGCGCTGCGAGGCGCTCGTCCGGCCGATCGCCAGGCGCCGCCAGGTGCGGATCGATCGCGCCCCCTGCCCCGAGCTCTACGTCCGCGGCGACGCGGTCCGCCTCATGCAAGTGCTGGTCAACCT
>JAGRFX010000510.1 GCA_020445805.1 Rhodocyclaceae bacterium | reverse complement strand
GTAGGCCCCGCCATGCCCACGGTCCTGTGCATCGAAGATGAAGCGCCGCTTTTGCGGGACATTACCGAGGAACTTCGGGATGCCGGCTATGAGGTGCGCGCCGCCGCCAACGGCGCCGAGGGCCTGGACATCCTGCGGACCGACGCGGTCGACCTGGTGCTGTGCGACATCATGATGCCCGAGGTGGACGGCTTCGGCGTGCTGCGCGAGGTGCGCGAGAACCTGCGCCACCTGGACGACACGCCGTTCCTGTTCCTGTCGGCCCTGGCCGAGCGCGAGCAGGTGATGAGGGGCCTGTCCCTGGGCGCCGACGACTACATCGTCAAGCCCATCGATTACGACACCCTGCTGGTCAAGGTGGCGGCCCACCTGCGCCAGACCACGCGCATGGCGGAAAAGAAGCAGCAGGAACTGATCCGCGTCTACCAGGCGACCAAGAAGAAGATGGAGGACGAACTGGCCGCGGCCGGCGACACGGGCATCCGCCTGGAAGGCAGCCGCCAGAGCAAGTCGCTGTTTTCCGCCGGCAAGGTGCAGGTGCTGAACCTGGAACCCATCAAGGAACGCCTGGGCGCCGACTGGGACCGCATGCGCCGCAAGATCCTGACCATGGCCGAAAGCACCCTGCGCGACATGCTGGGGCCGGACCAGT
>JAGRFX010000509.1 GCA_020445805.1 Rhodocyclaceae bacterium | reverse complement strand
AGTTCCGCCACTGCACACGCTCCTTCTTTAAGCTGCCGAAGAAACTCTCCACGACAGCGTTGTCCCAACAGTCACCCTTCCGGCTCATGCTGCCCTTGATGCCGTGGTCCTTCAGCAGCCGCCTGAAAGCCTTGCTGGCATACTGCGAGCCACGATCTGAATGGTGGATCAGGCCGGCCTTGGGCCTACGGCGCCAGATCGCCATTTGCAAGGCATCGCAGACCAGCTGTGCCTTCATTCTGGAACTCATGCTCCAGCCCACCACTTTCCGGGTGCACAGGTCGATCACCACGGCCAGATAGAGCCAGCCTTCCTGGGTCCAGATATAGGTGATGTCGGCCGCGTAGACCTGGTCCGGGCGCTCAACATCAAATTCACGATCGACCAGGTTTTCAAACACCGGATGCTTGTGATTGCTGTTTGTCGTCACCTTGTATTTCTTGCGCTGGCGTACATGAACATTCGCTTCCCGCATCAGCTTCCGTGCCTTCTCACGGCTCACCGGATAGCCCAGTACATTCAGCGCCTTCTCCATACGGCGGCTGCCATAAGTATCGTCTGAACTCTTGGCAATATCCTGGATCCATTCAATCATCTCTTGATGTACAGGGTCTTCCGGCTTGCCTTCCCTGTTGTTCCGGTACTGGTAATA
>JAGRFX010000508.1 GCA_020445805.1 Rhodocyclaceae bacterium | reverse complement strand
GGCCGCCAGTGGCCCTCGGCCAGCGCCTGCAGCTTCTCGTCGTCGATGGCCGACAAGGTGCGCAATTCGACCTCCCAGACTCCCAGGACGGTCTGCATGGCGGCCCGTACCATGGCGTCGTCGTCGATCAGCAGTACCCGGCGTCCGGCCAGGCTGCGCACCACCTGCGCGTCCGCCTGCGGCACCGGTGCGGGTGTCTGTTCGATCGTGCGCCATTGGTCGAACCCGATCCAGAAGCGTGATCCGCGCCCGACGGTCGAGTGCAGATGCATCTCGAGACCCAGCAGGCGCAGGCACTGGCGCACGATGGCCAGCCCGAGTCCCAGCCCCTTGCTGCGGTCCCGCTCCGGATTGCCGACCTGCACGTACGGCTCGAAAATGCGCTGGTGCTGCGCGGGTTCAATGCCGATGCCGGTATCGTGGACCGCCAGCTCCAGCCGGTGTCCGGGGCGCTGGCGCAGGGTGAGCAGCACGCCGCCGCGCTCGGTATAGCGCACAGCATTGCTCAGCAGATTGCTGATGGTCCGCGCCAGCAGCGCCCGGTCGGTCTGGATGACAGCCGCCCGGACACTGCGTCCGATACGCAGGCGCAGATGCAGGTTCTTCTGGCTGGCCAGCAACTGCAGCCCTTCGACGCACTGCTGCAGCAAGGG
>JAGRFX010000507.1 GCA_020445805.1 Rhodocyclaceae bacterium | reverse complement strand
GGTCGTCGCCTGGCGCGGCACCGCGTGCGACGATGCCGGCGCCGTGCTGGCGCGGGTCACCGGCCACGGCCAAACCGCCCCCTGAACCGGCCGCTTCGGGCCCCACACGGAGACAACGATGCGCAACCTGGACGCCCACACCCTCACCACCGCCGTGCTGGCGCGCCACGCGCAGGCGCCGGACGCGCGGCTGCGGCAGATCATGGACAGCCTGGTCCACCACCTGCACGACTTCGCGCGCGAGGTGTCGCTGACCGAGGCGGAGTGGGAACAGGCGATCGGATTCCTCACGCAGTGCGGCCACATCACCGACGACAGGCGCCAGGAGTTCATCCTGCTGTCGGACGTGCTGGGCCTGTCGATGCTGACGGTGGCACTGAACCACCGCAAGCCCGCCGGCTGCACGGAGGCCACGGTCTTCGGCCCCTTCCACGTCGATGGTGCCCCGCGGTACGCGCACGGTGCCGACATCGCCAACGGCGCGCGCGGCGTGCCCTGCCGGGTGCGGGGCACCGTGCGCGGCGTGGGCGGCGAGCCGGTGCCCGGGGCGCAGCTGGACGTCTGGCAGTCCGACGCCGATGGCCTCTACGACGTGCAGCACCCGGGGCTGGACCACGCGCAGGCCCGCGGCATCTTCACGGCCGATGGCGAAGG
>JAGRFX010000049.1 GCA_020445805.1 Rhodocyclaceae bacterium | reverse complement strand
CGCAGGCGCCTGCGGCGGCGCCCGCCGCGGCGTCCGCGCCGGCCGAGACCGAGGCCGAGGGTGGAGCCCTGCTGGCCCGCGCCGACGTGCTCGACCGGTCCCGCGCCCTCCAGGGCTTCGTCTTCAGCCTGCACGAGTCGGCGGCTGGCAAGGTTCGGGCCCGTACCCGGCGCTCCCGCGACTTCCTCGATGAACTGAAGGTCGACACCCTGCTGCGGGGCGCCCAGCGGGTCCTCCGCTCCCGCACGGCCTACATCCCGGTGTGGGACGGATTCCTGCCCAACCCGATGCTAGAGCGCCTGGCCGGTTCACGCAGTGTGCTGGTGCTGCAACCGGAGCGGGCCGACGAGCCCCCTGCGCCGGCGCTGCTGAGCCGTGCCGCCGAGCTGCGTTCGGCGGGCCTGCGCATCGCCCTCGAGGATCACGCCGAGACCCCCTGGTTCGAGGGCTTCGCCGGCGCCGCCGACAGCTTCGTCCTCGACAGCGCCCGTCGCTCGCCGGCCGATCTGCGGCAGCTGGGCTCGCGCCTGCTGCGGGTCGCGCCGAACGCGAACTGGCTGGCCTGGAACGTGGCTACCGAAGAAGATTTCGAACACGTGCACCGGCTCGGCTGCGAGGCCTTCCATGGCCGCTTCGTCACCCACCGGGAGGACTGGCAGGGTCATCGGCTGCAACCCCACTCGATGCGCGTCGCGATGCTCCTCAACCGCCTGCGCGAAGACACCGAGACCCGCGAGCTGGCTGCCGTCCTCAAGCACGACGTGGCCCTGACCTACCGCTTGCTGCGCTACGTCAACGCGGCCGCCTGGGGCATCAACAACCCGATCATTCGATCGAGCACGCGCTGGTGGTGCTGGGGCGCATGCCCCTGCGACGCTGGCTGGCCCTGCTGCTGTTCGGCAGCGCCCAGAAGGGCGGCGGTTCGAACGCCCTGATGGAGGTGGCCCTGACGCGGGCGCGCTTCATGGAACTCCTCGGTGCCGACCGGGTGGGCAAGGACGAGTGCGAGCAGTTGTTCATGACCGGCCTCTTCTCCCTGCTCGACGTGATCATGCGTGTCCCGCTCGCCGACGCCCTGAAGCCGGTCCATGTGCCCGAGACGGTCTCGTCGGCCCTGCTGGCGCGGCAGGGCCCGTGGCTGCCCTACCTGAGGATCGCCGAGGCGCTGGAAGAGGGGCAGGTCGATGTCGTCGAGGAGGCCGGAGCCGACATCGGGCTATCGATCGACGAGATCAACCGTCGCCAGATCGAGGCCATCCTGTGGGTCCAGGCGTCGGGCGAGGGGCCGGACGAGCCGGTCGGCGAGGCCGACTGAAGGCTTCCGCCGAGTTGGGCCGGGGAGGGAACATCCGGTGCCTGGCCGGGTCGACCCGACTGGACCCAGCGGCGAGGACTTTTTCCGATGCATGCCAACCCCTCCCATGCGGATGGCGCAGACGATCCGTTGGTCCTGACCGTATGGCGCGGTGGGGAGCGGGTGCTGCTGGCGATCGGCGCCGCCAACCTCGTCCTGGCGCTGGTGGTCTGGATCGGTGGTGGCGGGCTTCATCCGCTGTTCTCCGACCCTGACGCGGCCTGGCTGTTCGTCGTGACGGGGCTTGGGCTGATCGCCCACGCCGTTCTGCTGTGGCTGCTGCGCTGGCGCTTGTGGGCCACGGCCAGCGCTGCGACTCGGCCGCTGCGGCACTTGCGGGCCTTCATGCGATTGCCGATCCATGCCGACTTCTCGGATCAGCGCGCCTGCGCGCGCCTGCGGAGTCGGCGCCGCGAGCGCGCGAGGCGCCCCTTCCGGGCGGGCGCCGGGCCTCAGCGCGCCTGAGCCGCGCGGGGCGACAGCGCCAGCCCCTGCGGGTGCGACTCGGCCTGCCCCTTGTCCACGGTGCGCCCGGCCTCGATCACGACCCATCCATAGGGCCCCAGATGCGGCAGGGGCCGGGTGGCGGCCTCGATGGCCGCGGCACTGGCGCCGCTCACCACCATCATGGGCTTGCCGTTGGGCAGGCGCGCGGCCCAGGCCTGGACGTCGCCGCGCTCTGCAAGGTTTGCCGGCCGGGGCGCCTGCGCGTGGCGGAGAAGCCAGGCGTCAATGGCGGCGGCCGGGCCGATGACCAGCAGCGGTGCGTTGCCCGGCGCGGCGGTGTCGGGAAGGCGGCGCGCGGGACGATCGAGGAGGCGATCGGCCAGGGTGGCGCCGGCGGTGGCGAAGTCGGCGTCACCCAGCAGCAGCAGCGAGGCCCGGCCGGCCAGGTTGATCTCGCGCAGCACCGGGGCGGCCTCCGCAGCGCCCAGCCGGCGCAACACGCGAAATTCGGGATCCAGGGTCAAGCGGGTGGTGTCCGGTGTGACCGGAATGGCCACGTCGCGACCGGCGAGGTGGATCGCCCGCTGGGTGTTGCCGGTGGCCGAGGACAGCCGGACCGGTACGTCCAGGTCGAAGCGGCCTGTGCCCTGGGACAGTTTCGGCGTGTCGCCGACAGCCTGCAGCCGAAGCTCCGGGAGGTCCCTGGCGTCAAGCCACTGGGCGAAGAAGCGATCGAGGGCCTGGCCGGCTTCGGCCTCGAAGGCGGCCCTGAGCTGCGACCAGTCGGCGACCTGGAAGCGGTGCTGGCGCCAGAATCGCCGGATCGCCCGGTCGAAGGCAGCCTGTCCGATGCGGTCGCGGAGCATGACGAAGAGCATGGCGGACTTGCCGTAGCCGATGGCCGCCGACACGCCATGCCGTCGCGAGGTGAAGCGCCGCAGGGCCAGCGCCTCGCCAGCCGGAATGGCCGAGAGGTCGCGCAGCCAGCCGACCCGCATGTCGCGCGCCTTGTCCGGCGACGCGTCGAGCGCGTACGTGTAGTCGGCCATGAAGGTGGTCAGGCCCTCGCTCCAGTTGCCACGGCCGTACGCCGGGTACACCCCGTTCCCCCACCAGTTGTGGAGAACCTCGTGGCCCAGCGAGGTGTCGCGAATGAAGGGCAGGCGCAACACGTCGACCCCGAGGTAGGTGAGGCTCGGCATGCCGAAGCCGGTCGGGGTCGGACTGGAGACGATGCTGAAGTCGTCGTACGGGTAAGGGCCGATCCATTCTTCGTAGCGCTTGAAATAGCGCCCGAGGGCATCCAGGTAGTCGCTCGAGAGGTCGGCGATCCGTGGATGGAACAGGGTGCGCAGCTTCAGGCTGCGGCCGTCCACCGACTCGATGGCGCGCTCGGCCACCACATAGGGGCCCGCCATCAGATCGATCCCGGTGGCCGGTACGTCCATCCGGTAGATGGTCCGCACCCGGCTCACGTCCGCGTCGTCCTCCACCAGGCGGCCCGGAACGATCGCGCGCTGGCCCGTGGGGACTTCGATGGTGACCCGCCAGCGCTGCATCTGGTCGTCCTGCCCGACCTGCAGCGACGGGTACCAGTAGCTGCCCGCCGGCAGGAAGCTGCCCGCCGGGCCGGCAGTAGGCCCGTTCGACCCCAGCGTCTCCCGGTGGGTCGTGTTTTCCGGCGTCGACGCCAGGTCCAGTTGCCAGCTGACTTCGACCGTGCGGGCGCCGTCCGGAATGGCGCGGATCTCGAGGTCGCCGCGCCACCAGCGCTTGAGGCGCATGGCCTGGCCGTCCACGGTCAGCGACGCGAGCCGCGCCGAGCGCCGGATGACGAGGCGACGATCGGCCGAGGCGGGCAGCTTCAGCAGCGCCGAACCTTCGAGGCGTCGCTCGCCCGGCAGCAAGCGCAGCTGCATGTCGAGGGAGACGGGTTCGGCCGCCCACAGCGGGGCCATCGACAGGCACAGCCAGGCGATCAGGCAGGCGAGGGCGCGACGCCATGCCGGGCGGGGCGCGACATCCATGTCAGTCTCCGTTCAGGATGTCGCTGGGGATCTGGAGGTGCTCCCGTACAAAGGGCTCCCAGCAGGCCCATTCCTCGGCGCGAATCGCGCCGGCCCGTCGTCGTCCCGCGGCGACCGCGGCACTCAGCAGCTGCCCCTCGCTGGGCTTGGCCAGGTCCGGTACGGGGGGCGAGTGGTGCAGGGCGATCGCGTCGCAGACCGCATCCGGCAGCTTCCAGTTGCGCGCAATGTGGGCACCGACGGCCGCATGGTTGACCTCGATGAGCCCATCCACGTGCAGCCCCGCCTCATCGACGCTGTGGGCATCGAGGGCGAAGTCGCCGAGGAAGTCGGGGTTTCGACGCAGGATCAGGGCAATCCCGACATCGTGCATCAGGGCCGCCAGGAAGGCGTCGTCGGCCTTGCCGGGCAGGCGCGATGCGTGCATCAGGCCCCAGGTCTCCTGGGCCACCTGGAAGCACGCATCCCAGATCGCGCCCACCACGCGGGCCGGCACATCGCCGAGCTTGGCACGCAGCGCCGTGCTGGTGGCGATGGCCAGTACCTTGACCTTGCCGAGCAGCACCACCGCTTCGAGCACGGTCTTGCGGGGGCGAACCTGGCCGAAGACCGGCGAGGCCGCAACCCGGAAAACGGCGCCGGTCGTGGCGGGCGTGCGCGAGACGGCGGCCGCGATATCGTCCAGTCCGCTGTCCTCGTCGGCCGCAATGCGCATCAGCTCGAGCAGGTGAATGTCGGGAGCCGGCAGGGTGATGCCGCTGGCCAGGATGGCCTCGACCAGGGATTCGTCTTGGGGGCTCATGCCGGGCGGTTCCTTTCGATGCGTCCCTCCCGGGCGATCGCCCGCTGGGCGGCCGGGCGCGCCAGGTGGCGATCACGGTAGGCATCGAGGGCGGTCTGCCCGCTGTCGATACGGGCGGAGGCCGCCCAGGCCAGGCAGTGGGCAGCGAGGATGTCGGCCATGGTGAAGGTGTCGACCAGGCATTCGCGTCCCTGCAGGCGATCGGCCAGCAGCGCGGCGGCCCGTCTGAATTCCCAGATCGCCGTGGGTTCGATGGCCGCGATGCGGTGCTCGGCGGGCAGCGCAAAGCGATGCTTGGCGATCGTCCACAGGGGTTGTTCCAGTTCGGTCAGGGCGAACAGCGACCACTGCAGGCACTGGGCGCGCCGCCCGTCGTCCGCAGCGGCCGGCAGCAGACCGCTGGCGGGGAATCGTTCGCCGATCCAGGCGAGGATCGCGCCCGACTCCGACAGCGGGCCATCCGGCGTGATGAGGACCGGCACCTTGCCGCCCGGGTTCAGGCGGGTGAAGCGGGGCTCGCGGCCCTCGCCACGAAACAGGTCCACCGTCCGGTAGGCGTACTCGGCATCGGCCTCCTCCAGGGCCCAGGCAGCACGCAGGCTCCGGGTGTTGGGGCAACCGTAAAGCGTCAGGACCTCGCTCATATCACGTCTGGCGTCATTTCCAGACGCGATTCTAGGCCTTCGCGGCGCCGTTCGCAGAGCCAATTCCCATGCCAGACAGGTCGCAGAATGTTGATCAGGATCAAGGTTTGTGGAAGTTTGCTTTTCATTGCTCTGATCGATTTTGCCGAACGCTCACGCAGAGATCTCATTTTTGATGTGCATGATATTGATATCAATCAACAAAAATTCGCCAAGGGGGCTCGCGAAGACTGAAAAGGAACTTTTCACTTTGGGAGGCCGTCCGGGAGCTGCCTACCCGAGGCGCGTTCGAGGGGATCAAGTCATCTAACTGATATCTCAGCGCTTTCACATGACTCGAGGGCTGGTATGAAACTTGAGCATGTCCTCGGTGGGGCCATGAGACCCGCACAGGTCAAACAATCGAGGGAGAGAGCGATGGGATCGCGCCAGTTTTCTGAGTCCGGTGAGCCGATGGCGGCGCCAGGCTCGGTCGAATCACGCCTGGAAATGAGCCGGCGAAGCTTCCTGCAGTTCTGCGCCACGCTGGCGACGACGCTGGGCCTGCCCAAGGGCGCCGAGGCGGCGGTGGAGAAGGCGATGGCCGCCGCCGAGCGACCCTCGGTGATCTGGCTGCATTTCCAGGAATGCACCGGCTGCACCGAGTCGATGCTGCGGGCCGAGCACCCGACGATCGAGAAGCTGATCCTCGACGTGATCTCGCTCGACTACCACGAGACCCTGTTCGCGGCGGCGGGCCACCAGGTGGAGGCGGCCCGCAAGGCCGCCATGGAAAAGCACAAGGGCAAGTACCTGCTGGTCGTGGAAGGGGCGATCCCGACCAAGGACGGCGGAATCTATTGCAAGGTCGGCAACCAGACCGCCATCGACCTGACCAGGGAATGCGCCGCCGACGCGGCGGCCGTGATCGCGATCGGCTCCTGTGCGAGCTGGGGCGGCATGCCCTCGACGATCCCCTCGATTGCCGGCGCGGATTCCAGCCCGACCGGCTCGTCCGGTGTGGCCGAGGTGCTCGGCAAGCCGGTGGTGAATATCCCGGGCTGCCCGCCCAACCCCTACAACTTCCTGGCCACGGTCGTGCACTTCCTGACCTTCGGCACGCTGCCGGAGCTCGATGCGCAGGGACGGCCCCGGTTCGCCTACTCGCGCCTCGTGCATGAGAACTGCGAACGTCGCGCCCACTTCGACGCGGGCCGCTTCGCGCTGCGCTTCGGCGACGAGGGCCATCGCAAGGGCTACTGCCTCTACAAGCTGGGCTGCAAGGGGCCGGAGACCTATGCCAACTGCCCGACCGCCCTGTTCGGCGATGCCGGCGCGGGGACCTGGCCGGTCGGCTGCGGCCACCCCTGCATCGGCTGCACGGAGCAGGGAGTCGGCTTCACCAAGCCGATCCACACCCTGGCCCGGGTCAAGAACATCGAACCGCCGGCGGTCTATCCGACCATCGGCGAGAAACAGGGGCAGGGCGTCAGCCTGGGATCCGCCGCGGTGCTGGCGGCCGTCGTCGGTGCCGCCGCGGGGGCCGGTGCCATGGTGGCCCGCAACCTGGGCAAGGCCCACGAAGCGGAAGAAACCCCGTCGAACGACCCGGCCAAGGAGTGACCATGACTACCCGACGCGACTTTCTCAGGCGCGCCGTGGCCGGGGGGGCGGCGGCTGCGACCTGCACCGTCAGCGCCCCAGCCGCGGCGCGCGGCAATGCCGGACGCTCGCCGGAAGCCCTGGGGCTGCTGTTCGATTCGACCCTGTGCATCGGCTGCAAGGCCTGCGTGACGGCCTGCAAGGCGGCGAACGATCTGCCGCTCGACGTCAGCACCCGGCCGGAATCTCCCTGGGACACGCCGGTGGACACCACCGCCAAGACCTTCAACGTGATCAAGGTCTATCGCGAGGGGGCGGCCACCCACAAGGATGCCGGTACGGACGGCTTCGCCTTCATGAAGTCGTCCTGCCTGCATTGTGTCGATCCCAGCTGCGTGTCGGCCTGCCCGGTGTCGGCGATGACCAAGGATCCAGTCACCGGCATCGTCGGCTACGATCCGAACGCCTGCATCGGCTGCCGCTACTGCGTGGCCGCCTGCCCCTTCGGCATTCCCAAGTACGACTACCAGTCGCCGACCGGCGAGATCGGCAAGTGCGAGCTGTGCCGCCATCGCCTGCCGGACGGCAAGTACTCGGCCTGCGCCGAGGTCTGCCCGACCGGCGCGACCCTCTACGGCAAGGTCGATGACCTGATGGCCGAGGCGAAGCGCCGCCTCGCGCTCACGCCGGGCGAGATCACCCGCTTCCCGCGCGGCAACCTCAGCACGGGCGACCAGCCGTCCTGGGAAGGGGCTGCTGCCGCCTACGTGCAGCACGTCTATGGCGAGACCGAGGTCGGCGGCACCCAGATGCTGAAGCTCTCGGCCGTGCCCTTCGACAAGCTCGGCCACAAGCCGCTGCCGGACCGCTCCTTCTCTTCGAAGTCCGAGACCCTGCAGCACACCCTGTACGGTGGCCTGGCCCTGCCGCTGGTGGCCCTCGGGGCCATGACCTGGTTCGCCAGGCGAAACATCGGCGCCCACGAGGGCGACGAGGGAGGTGAAGAATGAGCGCGCATGTCCATGCCCGTCCCGCGCCCGTCGGCGGACGCCTGCTGAATCTCGCCACGGTCACCTGCGGGGTGCTGATCCTGGCCGCCCTGGCCGTGCTGGCGATCCGCTTCACGGCCGGGCTCGGCGCCGTCACCAACCTCAATGACGGCTACCCCTGGGGCATCTGGGTGGTGGCCGACGTGGTGATCGGCTCGGCCTTCGCCTGCGGCGGCTTCTCGGTGGCGATGCTGGTCTACATCTTCAACAAGGGCGAGTACCACCCGCTGGTCCGGCCGGCGCTGCTGGCCAGCCTCTTCGGCTACACCCTGGCCGGCGTCGGGGTGATCTTCGACCTGGGCCGCTACTGGAACTTCTGGCACATCCTGTGGCCCGGCTACGCCTCGCCCAATTCCGTGATGTTCGAGGTGGCGGCCTGCATCTCCCTCTACATCCTGGTGATGTGGCTGGAGTTCTCGCCGGCGCTGTTCGAGAAGTTCGGCATGAAGAACGCCCGCCGTCGCGTCGGCAAGGCGATGTTCTTCCTGATCGGCCTCGGCACGGTGCTGCCGATGATGCACCAGAGCTCGCTGGGTTCGCTGCTGGTGGTCTTCGGCACCCAGATCCATCCCCTGTGGCAGACCATGGCCCTGCCGGCCATCTTCCTGATCTCGGCCATCACCATCGGCTATGCGGTGGTGCTCTTCGAGTCCTGCCTGGCGGCGGCCGGCTACCGTCGCAAGATCGAGATGCACCTGCTGACCCCGCTGGCCAGGGTCATGCTGGGCATGCTGTCGATCTTCCTGGTGCTGCGCTTCGGCGACCTGATCGTCCGTGGGGCGCTCGGATACGCCTTCGAGGCCACGCTGCAGAGCCTGATGTTCTGGCTCGAGACCGCCTGCTTCGCCGCACCGCTCGTCCTGCTGCGCAGCGCGGCGCAGCGCCGCAACCCGGCCCGGCTGTTCGTGGCCGGTGCCCTGTTGATGCTGGGGGGCAGCCTGCTGCGGGTCAATGCCTTCCTGGTCGGCTACGACACCGGCGCCGGCTGGAGCTACTTCCCGTCCGTACCCGAGATGCTGGTCACCATCGGCATGTTCGCCATCGAGGTGCTCGGCTACATCGTCATAACCCGTCGCTTCCCGGTGCTGCCGCGTGAAGATCACGCCGCCCCCGCGGCCGCCCATTGAGGAGAACACATCCATGAGCCAACGAATCACCATCGACCCGGTCACCCGTATCGAGGGTCACCTGCGCATCGACGTCGAAGTGGATGGCGGCAAGGTCACCAAGGCCTGGTCCTCGGGCACCATGTGGCGGGGCGTCGAGAATATCCTGCTGGGGCGCGACCCGCGCGACGCCTGGGCGATCACCCAGCGGATCTGCGGCGTGTGCACGACCGTGCATGCCATTTGCTCGGTGCGGGCGGTGGAGAACGCCCTGGGCCTCGAGATTCCCGTCAATGCCCAGCTGATCCGCAACATGATCATCCTGGCCCACGCGGTGCACGACCAGATCGTCCATTTCTACCACCTGTCGGCCCTCGACTGGGTGGACGTGGTCTCGGCACTGGACGCCGACCCGGACAAGGCCGCGGCCCTGGGCGAGAGCCTCTCCAGCTGGTCGGGCAACAGCAAGCACGAGATGCGCAAGGTCAAGGAGAAGCTCAAGGGCTTCGTCGGCACCGGCCAGCTCGGCATCTTCACCAACGGCTACTGGGGCCACCCGGCCATGAAGCTGCCGCCGGAGGTGAACCTGCTGGCGGTCGCCCACTACCTGCAGGCCCTCGAGATCCAGCGCTACGCCAACAAGATCGTCTCGATCCTCGGCTCCAAGACGCCCCATATCCAGAACGTGGCGGTCGGCGGCGTGGCCAACCCGCTGTCCACCGACTCGCAGTCCGTGCTGACCGTCGAGCGCCTGATGGCCATCAAGACCTGGATGGAGAAGCTCGACGACTTCGTCAAGAACGTCTATCTGGTCGATGTGGCGGCCATCGGCGCCTTCTACCCGGAATGGACCCAGGTGGGCCGCGGCGTCGTGAACTACCTGGCCGTGCCCGACATCCCGCAGGACGCGGCCGGCACGATCTTCGATATCCCGGGCGGCTATATCCCGAACGGCGACCTGTCCCGGTTCAAGCCGATCACGGCCTTCGGCGACCCCTACTTCCGCGACGGCGTGTCCGAGGCGGTCAAACACTCCTGGTACCAGTACGGCGGCGGCGATGCCACCTCGCTGCACCCGTGGAAGGGCGAGACCACGCCCAACTACACGGACTTCCAGGACGAGGGCAAATACTCGTGGCTCAAGTCGCCCACCTTCCTCGGCAAGCCGGCCCAGGTGGGGCCGCTGGCCCGGGTGCTGTGCGGCCTGGCCTCGAAGCATGAGGGCATCACGCGCTACGCCACGGGCATGCTGGACACGGTCTCCTCGCTGGCCAAAATCCCGGTCGGCCTCGACGCCATGCACTCCACCATCGGCCGCCATGCCTCCCGCGCCATCATGTGCGCGGTCGAGACCGACGCGCTGGCGACCCAGTGGGGCCGCCTGATGGAGAACATGGCCAAGGGTGACCTGGCCACCTTCAACGCCCCCGAGTTCCCCCAGGGCGAGATCGCCGGCGTCGGATTCCACGAGGCGCCGCGCGGTGCCCTGTCCCACTGGGTGGTGATCGAGAAGGGCAAGATCAAGAACTACCAGTGCGTGGTCCCCTCCACCTGGAACGCGGCGCCAAAGAACGAGAAGGACGAGATGGCGCCCTACGAGGCCTGCCTGATCGACAACCCGGTGGCCGATCCGGAGAAGCCCCTGGAAGTGCTGCGCACGGTCCACTCCTTCGACCCCTGCCTGGCCTGCGCCGTGCATATCCTCGATACCGAGGAGCACGAGGTGGTCAAGGTCCGGGCGGCCTGAGATGGCGGCCGAGTGCCTCGCGCCGGTGGCGCGGGAGGCTGCCCCGAAGGCTGCCGCGAACGAGACGGCAGCCCCAATCCTCGACATGTCCTGGTGGCCCGGCGCGCGCTCGCGCCGCGCCGCCAGCGGGAGAGAAGCCAAGATGACGAACGGTACGGTAGCAGGGCGCAGGGCGATCCTGCTGGGGGTCGGCAATATTCTGCTGACCGACGAAGGGGTCGGCGTGCGGCTGGTGGAGCAGGTGGAGCGGGACTACCGGCTGGCGCCGGGCCTCAGCGTGCTCGACGGCGGCACCGCAGCCATGGAGCTGCTCGAAGACCTGGAAGACCTGGACCTGCTGGTCATCGCCGACTGCGTGCGGGTCGGCCAGCCGCCGGCCAGCGTCGTGGTGCTGAAGGACGAGGCCGTGCCGAGCTTCTTCCGCGCCCGGCTGTCACCGCACCAGGTGGGCCTGTCGGACGTGCTGGCGACGCTGGAGATCACCGAGCGGGCGCCCAAACATGTGGTGGTGGTCGGCGTGCAGCCGGTAGACGTGTCGCTGGGACTCGAGCAGAGCGAAGCGGTGCGCGGCGTGATGCCCGAGGCGCTCGAAGAGATCCTGTCGGCCCTGGCCGGCTATGGCTATGCCTGCCTGCCGCGGGAGCGGCGGGCGGCCGCCTGAGCGGGCATCGACATGTGCCTCTCGGTGCCCATGCAGGTCGCGTCCGTGGAGGCCGGTGGGGCCCTGGCCTGGGTCGCGCGTGGCGACCGGCGTGAGCAGGTCAACATGCTGCTGGTGGGCGAACAGCCGGTCGGCACCTGGGTGCTGGTCTCGCTGGGCTTCGCCAAGGAGGTGCTCGACGAGTCGGGCCGCCAGCAGATCGAAGAGGCCCTCGAAGCGCTGGCCGCGACCCTGGACGACGACTACGACCCCAGCCGCTACTTCGCCGACCTCGACGCCGCACGGGGCGGATCATGACGGCGGGCCTGCGCAAGCCGGCCTGGACGCCGCCGCCCGTGGTGGTGGCGCGACCGCTGGCGGACGATCCGAGCGCCGCGATCGCGGCCTGGTTTACCCGCGTCCACGACGAGCGCATGGCTGGCCTGCCCTTCCTCAATCCTGCGCTCTTCGTCGAAGTCCTGGGTCTGCGTCGCCTCCACGGTGACTGGCTCGGCGGCCTGATCACGCCGTGGAGCGTCCAGCTGGTGCTGCTCCCCGGTGGCGGGGGGCTGTGGCAGGACATCTCCGCCGGCCTGCGGCGCGCCGTCGCGCTGCCGGTGGGCGAGCTGGCCTTCATCGCGGATGCCGGCGAGGATGGTCTGGAGGCCTACCAGTACTGCCCGCTCGGCACGAGCACGGCGGGTTTTGCCGACCAGGCAGCGGCCCGGCGCTTCCTGGTCGAGGCGCTCGAGGCCGTCATGACGCCGCCTGCGCCGGTGGCCGAGGCGCCGGAGGCGGTGCCCGCTTCGACGGTCGACCGAGGTCGCCGGGCCCTCTTCGGCCTCGGCGGCAGGCGCTGACCGTCCGCGCGTGGGCGCCCGGAGGCCGCTAGAATGGGGGCCTCCCTCCGACCGGCCGTCGCCATGTCCAAGCGTTCCGCGCGCAAGCGCGCCTCCCCGTCGCTGTCCGTCCATTCCCGGGTGGAGCCTGTGGCCGAGCCGGCCGTGGCGCGGCGCAAGGGCCTGCCTGTCCGCTTCATCGTCACCAGCCTGGCGGCGACCCTCAACCTGACCGCGGCGATGGTGGGACTGGGATTTCCAGAGCAGTTCCCGGCCCTGGCCGCGAAGCCGGTCATGGTGACCCTGTTTGCGGTGGGTATCGGACTCGAAGTCTGGGCTACCCGCCAGCTGCTGGCGGCACGGCGCCGCCAGATCGACCTGGGCCTGCGTTAGCCGGCCGGCAGCCCGTTCTCGCCGGGCAGTGGCGGTGCCGGGGCCAGGTCGGCTTCGGCGGCCTCGAAGGCTTCGAGCACCCGGCTCAAGGCCTCGGCCAATTGATCCGACAGGTCCGGCCAGGCCATGTCCTTCTGGCGCACGGCCTGCTCGGTGCGTGCAGCCAGCTCGGCCAGGGGCGTGGCGCCGACCATGGCCCCGATGCCCTTGAGGCCGTGGGCGATGTCCTCGGCCGATGCCGAGTCACCCTCGAGCACGGCGTTTCGCAGGATGGCACTGGTGCCCCGGTGGCGATCGACGAACTTTGTCCGCCAGCGGGCGAGGCGTGCCGGGTCGCCCTTGGCACGGCGCAGGGCATCCCGGTGATCCAGGGCATGGGGCTCGGTCGTCGGTGATGCCGGCACTGGGGGCGCCGAGTCGGCAAGGGCTGCGTGGGGGGGCTGCGCGCCGGAGGCCTGCGTGTTCGGGCACGGTCCGGGTGTCATCGCCAGGCTCGGGCGGCCCAGCCAGCGTGCCAGCAGGCTGTGGAAGTCGGCTGCGTCGATCGGTTTGGTGATGAAATCGTCCATGCCGGCGGACAGGCAGCGCTCCCGCTCCTCGGCCAGCGCGTGGGCGGTCATGGCGATCACCGGCAAACGGCTGCCGGATTCACGCTCGCGTATCGCCCGGGTCGCGGAAATGCCATCCATGACCGGCATCTGGACATCCATCAGCACCAGGTCGTAGTGGGCATGGGCGACGGCGTCCAGCGCCAGGCGCCCGTTCTCGACCATCTCCACCGTCGCCCCGGTCTCGGCCAGCAGTTCGCCGGCGACCAGCTGATTGAGGTCGTTGTCCTCCACCAGCAGGATCCGCAGGCCGTGCAGGTCGGGCGGTGCCGATTCGGCCCTGGCGGCCGGCGCCGTCGCGGCCGGCAGGGCGTCCTCGTCGGCGGCCAGGAGGGGAATCCGGAAATGGAAGCGGCTGCCTTCGCCGGGGGTGCTGTCGACGCCGATCGTGCCCCCCATCCGTTCCACCAGCCGGCGGCTGATCACCAGGCCCAGGCCGGTGCCGCCGAAGCGGCGGGTCGAGGAGGTGTCCACCTGGGAGAAGGGGCGGAAGAGGCGAGTGATCTGTTCATCGCCCAGCCCGATGCCGGTGTCGAGCACCTCGCAGACCAGATCGCGGCGGTCCTCGCTGGGCGCGATCAGGACCCGCACCATGCCGTGCTCGGTGAACTTGAGCGCGTTGCCGACCAGGTTGTTGAGGATCTGCATCAGGCGCAGGGCGTCGCCGGTCAGGCAGGCCGGCGTGCTCGGGTCCACCGTCACCTCGAAGCCCAGCCCGCGCTGGGTGGCCAGGGGCTCGAATATGGCGGAAAGATTGCCTGCGAGGTCGCGGATCGCGAAGGGCTGGGATTCGATGACCAGCTCGCCGGCATCGACCTTCGAGAGGTCCAGGATGTCGTTGATGATGCCCAGCAGGTGACGGGCCGCCTGGTGGGTCTTGGCGACGAAATCGTGGGGCCGCGCGTCCAGGGGCTCCTTCAGGCACAGGCCCGTCAGTCCGATGATCGCGTTCATTGGCGTGCGGATCTCGTGGCTCATGTTGGCCAGGAACTCGCTCTTGGCCCGTGTCGCCGCCTCGGCGGCCACCAGCGCCTCCGTGAGCCGCCGCGTATGCTCCCGCCCGCGCTGTACCGTGCGCTCCAGCACCGCATAGGCGACCAGCGTGACGCCGGCCGCGCCCACCAGCAGCAGCAGGAACAGCTTCAGGGCGTGCGCTTCGTTGGTCTCGATGGCACTCGCCACATCCAGCGTCAGGACCGCCAGTGCCACCGTGTCCCCGCCCTCGTCCCGCAGCGGCTCGATGGAGAACTGGTGGGTCGCCGATTCGCCACGCGACTGGCCCGTCGCGATCAGGCTCCGGATCACCGCGAGCGCGCCTTCGGGCATGTCGCCCGCGCTCGCCACCATCTCCGGCGCGATCCGCCGGTCCGCGTCCAGCCGGAAGATGCCCAGCGCCGTATCGCCGGGATTGTCGTGCTCCGCGTGCTGCTGCATCTCGAGCCGCAGCAGGTCGTTGATGGGCCCCAGCGTGTTGGTCAGCGAGGCGCTCAGCACCAGGTAGCCGATGACGGCCTTCCCGGCATTGCGGATCGGGCCGGCGAGATCCAGGTGCAGGTCGCGGTCGTGGGTCTGCAGGCGTGCTGTCGGGCGCCCGTTCTGGCGCGCCCGCGCGACCAGGGACAGTTCGTCGGCGTGGGAACCCGCAGCCGGGGCAATCGGGGTGCCGGCCGCGTCGTAGAGCCGATAGCTCTCCACCACATTCAGCGCGTCACTGCTCAGGTGCGCGAGCAGATGGTCGATCCGTTCCGGGTCGCCGGACTCGACCACCTCGATGAAGTCCCGGGTGTCGGTATGTGTCCTGAAGACCAGGAGCAGCTTGTCGAAGGTGTCGCCTGCGCGCTCCCGCAGCAGGGACGACATCATGTCGGAGGTGTGGTTGGTATTGCGCCAGATGGCGCGCATGCCCTCGCTGCGGATCTGGTACGCGACCAGCGACACGCCGGCGACCAGCAGCAGCGCCAGCAGGACCACCAGCCATCGGTGAGCGTTGGTACCGGGGACGCGCTCGCTCAATAGAGTCGGACTCCGTGCAGGGGTTATCGCGGCCATCGGGCCGCAGAGACACCGTCAGGGGCACCGGGCGCCAAGGTGCGGCGCCCCGAACAATGTCGACCAATTCCCTACATACTTTAGGTCTATTCCCGGGCCGTCGGGGTCTGTCCGCCGTCGCAGGCGTCGCCCCGCGCGCGGGCTCAGCCCGCGGTACGGAAGCGCATCACCAGTCCCGACAGTTCGGTGGCCGTGCTGTGGAGCTGTTCGGCCGAGCGGTCGGTGTCGCGGACGATGGCATGGCCCCGCTCGGTCATCCGGGCGATCCGCTCGACCGCATTGGCGAGATCCTGGCTGGCGGTGCGCTGTTCGGCGACGGAGCGGCTGATCTCGTCGACACCACCGGTGGACTCGCCGACGGCCGCATCGGCGGCCTCCAGGGTCTCCAGCACCGCGTGGGCGCTCCGGCGGCTCGATTCAAGCGCGGAGCGACCCTTGTCGATGGCCCCCTCCACGTCCCGCGAGCGCGCGGCCAGGTCGGCGGTGACCCGGTCGATCTGGCCCACCGATTCGGCCGAGCGCTCGGCCAGCTTGCGCACCTCGTCGGCCACCACCGCGAAGCCCCGGCCCTGTTCGCCGGCCCGGGCCGCCTCGATGGCGGCGTTGAGAGCCAGCAGATTGGTCTGGTCGGCGATCTCGCGCACCTGGCGGGTCATGGCGCTGATGGTGTCGGTGCTGCGGATGAACTCGGTGGCCGACTCGGAGAGGGCGCCGACGGCGGTGGAAACCGCGTCCACATCACGCATCAGCGTGCCCAGGCCGTCGCGGCCCGAGCGGGTCCTGTCGCGGCTGGCCAGCGCCATGTCCCTGACCTGGGCGGCGCTCTCGGCGATCGAGCCGATGCTGACCGTCAATTGCTCGATGGTGGCGGCGGTCGACTCGGCGGCCTCGTTCTGCTCGCTCGAGCTGGCGGACAAGGCCTTGGAGCTGGAGGAGAGCATCCCGGCCGTCTCGGCCACGCTGGAGGCCACCTCCTTGGTGCGGGCGACGAGCTGTTCGAGGGAGGCCATGAAGCGGTTGAACTGATGGGCGGTGGCGGACACCTCATCCTGGCCGTCAGCGGGCAGGCGCCGCGTCAGGTCCGCGTCGCCCTCGGCCAGCTCGGCGGTGAATCGCGTCAGCTGGGCGATGCGTCCCGAGACGCTGAGTGCCGAGAACCAGGCCAGGGCCAGCATGGTCGGGATTGCGACGAGCATCGCCGTCAGCATCAGCGTGCCCTGGGAGGACGCTTCTGCCTCTGCGGCCTTCTGGGCGCTCTGGGTGCGCGCCAGCATCGCATCGCCCAGCGCCTCCAGCTGTGTCTCCAGTCGATCGAACGCGGCGTCGAAGGCGGGTTTGTGGGCGAAGGCGGCTTCGCTGTCGTCGTAGGCCTCGGCCACGATCGAACGGGCGCTGGCCACATAGGCCGCAATCGGCTCGCGCGCGGCCGCTGTCTTGGCCTTGACCTCGTCGTCCAGGTCGAGCCCGGCGACGATCTCCAGGTCCTCCTGCATCTTCTTCGCCTGTTCGGCGAGGTCGGTGCGGGCCCGCTCGTAGCCCTCGGCATTGCGTCGCAGGCCGGCCAGCAGCGCCGCATTCACGACGCTCGAGAGGCCATCGTGAAACATGTCCACTTCGACCTGATAGCGGATGGCTTCCGCATAAACGGCCGAGACCCGATTGGCCTCCGCCAGGCGGGTGATGCCGGTGTAGCCGATGCCGCCGACGATCACCGCCAGGGTGACGAAGAACACAGCGGTGGCGATCAGGCGGGCCTTGATGCTGAAGCGGTGCAACATACGACGCCTCCCTGCGCGAGTGCTCGCGAGTGGTCCACTCGCGGCGGTGACGGTGAATTCGTCGCCCGCTCAGTGCAGGCGATCGATCGCCCCAACGGCCAAAAACCGCCTTCACTTTAGGGGAATTTAAGGAAAACTACGGAACTGCTGCGCAAAATGCCTTATGTCATAAGTCATAAGGCATGGGGTGTAGGGCGCACGGTATACGCCACGCCTCAATCACGCATCGGGCCCGTGGTCCGGGGCGCATCGCAGACTGCCGCCCGGGCCAGCAGCAGGGCCCGCTCGCGGCCGTTGCGGGTCATCGCCGCGGCCCGCTCGAACTCGTCCCGGGCTTCGTCGTGGCGCTCGAGTCGGGCGAGCAGGTCGCCGCGGACGCAGGGCAGCAGGTGATAGCCCGCCAGCGCCGGCTCGTCCGACAGGGCATCCACCAGCTCGAGGCCGGCCGCTGCCCCGAAGGCCATCCCGACCGCGACGGCGCGGTTGAGCGTGACCACCGGCGAGGGCGCCACCTGGGCCAGCAGGTCGTAGAGGGTGGCGATGGCCTGCCAGTCCGTGTCCTCGCCGCGCCGGGCACGGGCGTGGCAGGCCGCAATCGCGGCTTGCAGCGCGTAGGCGCCCGGCGGGCCGGGTGCCGTGTCGGCACGGAGCAGGGCCTCGAGGCCGCGCTGGATCAGGAGCGGGTCCCAGCGGCTTCGATCCTGGTCCATCAGCAGGACCGGGGTGCCGTCCGGCGCCACGCGCGCGGCGAAGCGGGAGGCCTGGATCTCCATCAGGGCGACCAGGCCCTGAACCTCGCCCTCACGGGGCATCAGGGCGGCCAGCACCCGCCCCAGGCGCAGCGCCTCGAAGGACAGGGACGGACGCATCCAGTCCTCGCCCGAGGTGGCCGCATAGCCTTCGTTGAAGATCAGGTAGATGACCTCGAGGACCGATGCGAGGCGCTCTCTCAGGGCCTCGCCCCGCGGCACCTCGAAAGGCACCCGTGCGGCCGCCAGGCTGCGCTTGGCGCGGACGATGCGCTGGGCGATCGTGGCCTCGGGCTTGAGGTAGGCGCGCGCGATCTCGTCGGTGGTGAGTCCCCCCATCACCTTGAGGGTCAGGGCGCAGCGGGCATCGGGCGACAGGAGCGGGTGGCAGGCCGTGAACATCAGGCGCAGGAGGTCGTCGCCAATCTCGTCGTCGAGGGCGTCGTCGACCCGCGCCGCGGCGTCCTCGCTGCGCGCCTCGTGCTGGAAGTCCAGTTCGAAGGCGATGGCATCGGACTTGTCGGCGGCCATCTGGTTGTGGCGGATATGGTCGACGGCGCGCCGCCGCGCGGTGGTGGTCAGCCAGGCCACCGGGCTGTCGGGCATGCCCTCCCGGGGCCATTGCTCGAGCGCCGCCACCAGCGCGTCCTGGGCGAACTCCTCGGCCAGGCCCAGGTCGCGGACGACCCGCGCGACGCGGGCGGTGATGCGGGCCGCCTCGAGCCGCCAGATCCCGTCGAGCCGGCGCCGAACCTCGTCCACAGGGATCATGCGGGCACACCCGGGCGCGACAGCCAGACCAGTTCCCAGATATGGCCGTCCGGATCCTGGAAGGCCCGCCCATACATGAAGCCGTGATCCTCCGGCGGGCGGATCGCCCGTCCGCCTGCGGCCAGCGCGCGCCCGGCGAGCCGGTCGACCTCGTCCCTGTGGGCGCAGTCCAGGCAGACCAGCACCTCGGTTGCGGAGCGGGCGTCCGCGACCGGGCAGGGCGTGAAGGTGGCGAAGCGACCGCGCAGCATCAGGACGACATAGATGTTGGTGCCCGCGATCATGCAACGGCTGGCGGCGTCGGTCCAGCCCGGGTCGGTGGCAAAGCCGAGGGCGCCCAGAAAGGCCGTGGCACGTCCCAGATCGCTGACCGGCAACTGGATGAAGACCCGTGTCGCCATCGACGGGCCTCAGGCCGGCACGATGGGGACGAAGCCCCCGTAGGCCATCCGGCGGCAGTCGAAGGGCATGTGCTCGACATCCAGGGACTGGATGCGGGGGTCGGCCATCACGGCCGCATTGACCCGGTCGCGGTGGGCCCGCGACTCGAACACGATCCACGAGAAGATCACGGTATCGCCGGGGCCGGCGCCCGCCGCGTCGCGCATCGACGCCAGGCCTTCGGTGGCCAGGTCCTCGCCCTCGCATTCCCAGTAGTCGAGGGCCCCGTGCTCCCGCCAGATGGCTTCGGCCTGGCGGGCCAGTTGACGGTAGTCCTCAACGCGCTCGAGGGAGACCGGGATCAGGTAGCCGTCCACATAGCGTGGCATCTCCGCCTCCCGTTCAGGCGTTGCAGGGGGCGCATTCGCGCACCTCGACGGTGGCGAAGCGGGCGGCCGGGCACTGGCGCGCGATCTCCACCGCCTCCGCCAGGGTCGGCACATCCAGCAGGAAGAAGCCGCCCACCATCTCCTTGGCTTCCGCGAAGGGGCCGTCGCGCATCTCGGCCTTGCCGGCGGCCTGCTGCACCCGCACGCCGTGTTCGTCGCTTCGCAGGGACTCGGCGGCCCGCAGCACGCCGCGCTCATTGAGCTGGCGGGCGAAGGCCTGCATCTCGTCGTAGCGGGCCTGGGCCTCCTCCGCGCTGCGCTCGGCGCGCTGGCCGCGGGGTTCGATGATGAGCATCAGATAGGCCATGGTGTCTCCTTGGGAAATAGGGGCCGTACTGCGGGGAAGTCGAGCGAGGCCACCGGAAATCGACAGCGGACTTGGCCGGCCGGCCGGCCGGTCGGGCGTGGCCGTTGGACCGGCGTCCGACCGAGGCGCGACGCGGGCGGGGTGGAAAGTTGGCGACCATGGAATCGAGGATGCCCGATCCCGCGGTGGCTTGCATGGACACCGCCCCGAGGCGGTGTCCGGACGCCCACAAGTGCGGAACCCGGCAGGCCCGCAGAGGCCGGATTGTGCGCCGCAAAACGTGCTGGCATGGGCATTTCAGCGTAGTTGAATGGCATGTTCGCGGGTGCAATGTGTGTCAGCGCGGTGTCCACCGCGGCGGGCTGCCGTCTGTCCCCGGCGTTCGCTTCCGCGGTCGGGCTGATGCCTGAAGCGTCAGTGCCGTTTGCAATCTGGAAAGCTGCTTGCCGCCCCCGTGAAGGGCGCTGATCATCCGGCTGGCCTGACGTATTTGATTTCAATCAAGTTTTTGAAGTTGCGCCGGCGTGGCACGGTTCTTGGTCTTGTTTCGGTCAGCCCCCCCAGGGGACGAGACCACAGGGAGACCGCTCGATGACCGAAACCTTCTACGACGTCCTGCGCCGCCAGGGCATCACCCGGCGCAGCTTTCTCAAGTTCTGCTCGCTGACCGCCACCTCGCTGGGGCTGGGGTCTGCTGCGGCGCCGAAAATTGCCTATGCCCTCGAGAACAAGCCGCGCACGCCGGTGATCTGGCTGCACGGCCTCGAGTGCACCTGCTGCAGCGAGTCCTTTATCCGCTCCGCCCACCCGCTGACCAAGGACGTGGTGCTGTCGATGCTGTCGCTCGATTACGACGACACGCTGATGGCGGCGGCCGGGCACCAGGCCGAGGCGATCATCGAGGAGGTCAAGAAAAAGTACAAGGGCAACTACATCCTGGCCGTCGAGGGCAACCCGCCCCTCAACGAGGACGGCATGTTCTGCATCCACGGCGGCCGGCCCTTCGTCGAGATCCTCAAGGAGACCGCTGCCGATGCCAAGGCCATCATCTCCTGGGGCTCGTGTGCCTCCTGGGGCTGCGTCCAGGCCGCCAAGCCGAACCCGTCCTAGGCCACGCTGGTGC
>JAGRFX010000506.1 GCA_020445805.1 Rhodocyclaceae bacterium | reverse complement strand
CACCTCCTGCTTGAGCGTATAGATCGACGCACGCTCACGCCGTCCGTCGTGTAGCCCCACCTTCCAACTCTTGCTCGACAACTCCAGCGCCACTGCCAGCATCTGATCGACACGCGTAACATCCATTTCCTGAGTCGGTTGCATTTGCCTCTCCTTGAACGTGTTCTGGAAAACTCATTCTAGGATTCGCTCTGCAGCCGACTCGCTTCGCTCATAGGATCTACGGGTTGTGCTCCGCTTCGCATTGACCTTTTCCTTCGGCACACCGGAAGGATCGGGCAGCAGCCCGCGTAGGGCGCAATAACCGAAGGGCATTGCGCCGTATGTCACTCCACGCAAACCAACGTATCTTCGTCGGCGCTCCCTGCCCAATCCCTCGAATAAACGCCCGCTGCCACCAGTCGATGAAACGTCGAGAAGGGCCAGTCGGCCACGCGTGACACATGGCCGTGCTTGACCGGATTGAAGTGCAGGTAGTCCATGTGCGCTGTGAAATCACGCTCATCGCGAATCAGGTGTTCCCAATAACGCCGTTGCCACACACCGCGTTCGCCGCGCGCCTGCCGCACACTTGAACGGCGTTCGGTGGCGGGGAGATATTTCGAGAAGCCCGACTTGATCAAGCGCCAACGCGTGGCAAAGTTGGCGTCGCCC
>JAGRFX010000505.1 GCA_020445805.1 Rhodocyclaceae bacterium | reverse complement strand
GGAAAAGGCTTTCTTGTATATGCGCCGGGAGGTAAGGGCGTCGTAAACATCGGCCACCGCCACGATCTGCGCTGAAAGCGGAATCTCATCTTTTTTTAATCCCCGCGGATAACCCCGGCCGTCGAAGCGCTCGTGGTGGGCGTGGGTAATCTCGATCCCCATATTCAGAAATTCCATCTCCCCGTATTGCTCCTTGATGGAGCTGAGGGTGTGATAGCCGATCAGGGTGTGGCTTTTCATGATGTCGAACTCGCCCGGGGTCAGCCGTCCCTTTTTCATCAGGATATTATCGGGAATGCCCACCTTGCCGATGTCGTGCAGGGGCGCGGTGCGATAGAGCAGGTCGATGAATTTTTCGTCCACCGTGTCCGAATAGGCCGGGTGGATCATCATGGCCAGGCCCAGTTCCCGGCAGTAGCTGCGGATGCGTTCCAGGTGATAACCTGTGTCCTGATCGCGGTATTCGGCCAGGCGCGCCAGCCCGAAAATGATGGCCTGCTGGGCTTTGGTGGTGCGCTGCAGGCTGCTGATGAGGGCTTGCTCGACGCTGCGAATACTGGTGACGTCGGTGAAGATCCCCGAATAGGAAAAGGTCTGCCCGGTTTCGTCCATCACCGGGTAAAAAGCAATATTGGCGTGCCAGATGGCGCCGTCC
>JAGRFX010000504.1 GCA_020445805.1 Rhodocyclaceae bacterium | reverse complement strand
GATCTGCTCGAGTTCGGTGTCGGCAGTTTCGAGGCGCCCTTGCTCGCGGCGCTGATCGGTGCCTGGCAACGTGACGACACCATAGAACTCGCGCGGCTCAACGACGATTTTCTGGCCAGCCGCGAAACCGCCGAGTTGCGTGCAGAGACTGTGCAGATGGGTTATTCACTGGTGCGCCTGCTGTCCGATCTGCCGGGTTTCGCTGAATTGGCTGCCGGGCGGGAGCGGCTGCTCGCAATCGACGAACCGGCCTTTCCCACGGCCTGGGCCGCCGCCGCGGCCGCCTGGCGGATTCCAGGGGAGATGGCCGTGCCGGCCTACCTCTGGGCCTGGCTCGAGAACCAGGTGATGGCCGCAGTCAAGACCGTGCCGCTGGGCCAGTCCGCCGGGCAGCGGCTGCTCGCGGCGCTCGGCAGCCGGGTGCCCGCGGTCACCGAACGCGCGCTTGCCTTGCCCGAAGCGGACTGGCACAACTTCACGCCGGGGCTTGCGCTGGCCTGCAGCCGGCACGAGACCCAATACACCCGGCTGTTCCGCTCGTGAGCGGCGAACAGCCCTGACAAGGAGTTTCTCATGACCCAATCCCAGGCCTTGCGCGTCGGTATCGGCGGACCGGTCGGTTCGGGCAAGACCGCGCTCACGCTGGCGCTGTGTC
>JAGRFX010000503.1 GCA_020445805.1 Rhodocyclaceae bacterium | reverse complement strand
TGGCGCGCCGCCTGTTTTTTCTCGGCCGGGGTGCGTTCGGGCGGGCCCTTTTCTGGCTCGGCATCGCTCGCTGCCGGATCGAAGCCAAGCTGCTCCATGCTGGCAGCGAAATGTTCGGGCAGTTCGGCAGTGACATCCAGCTTGGACCCGTCGTTGCTGGCTCCGTCGCCCTTCGGCTGGTCGATGATCAGGCGGCGCGCATGGAGGTGCATTTTGCGGCTGATACTGCCGGTCAGGAAGGCGTCCTGCCCGCCATATTTTCCGTCGCCCACGATCGGGTGGCCGATTGCCGACAGATGCACGCGCAGCTGGTGGGTGCGCCCGGTCAGCGGCTCCAGCTCGACCCAGCATGCCTTTTTGCCTGCCGCCTCAACCACGCGGTAGCGCGTTTTCGCCGGCTGGCCGCCTTCCATGTCGACATGCATCTTCTCACCGCCAGTGCCCGGCTGTTTGGCGAGGGGCGCGTCGATGGTGCCCTCCTTCACATCGGGCACGCCAACGACCAGCGCCCAGTAGATCTTCTTGGCCGAACGACCTGAGAACCGCTTGGAGAACGATGCCGCGCTGCCCGGCGTGCGGGCGATCAGCAGCACGCCGCTGGTATCCTTGTCGAGCCGGTGAACCAGCCGCGGGCGCGGTTCGTCATCCGAATGATA
>JAGRFX010000502.1 GCA_020445805.1 Rhodocyclaceae bacterium | reverse complement strand
CGTCGCCGGCGTCGCGGCGACTGAGGTCTACGTCCACGAGCGCTCGATGCATCTCGAGGACCTGGCCGGCAAAACCAAATCGGAGCTGCCGATCAAAGTCGAGGGCGCCGCGCCGGCATTCGCTGGAGCAAAACCCGCGGATGGTGCCGAGGATGGTCGGGGTTTCCTGTCGACGATCTGTGCGCCGCTGACGCGAATCCCGGTCGACGAGGACCTGTTGGCGCGCGCGGTGCGATTCGCGGGGCTCTACGACTACCAGGCCGCGGGGGTCCGACACCTGCTCTCCCGTTCGGCCGGCCTACTGGCCGATCAGATGGGCCTCGGCAAGACCCGCCAGGCCGTCGTCGCGGCCCGCCTCGCTGCCGGGCGCCGGCGAATCCTGGTGGTCTGCCCCGCCTCGCTGCGGATCAACCTGGAGCGCGAGATTCACGCGGTATTCGCCAAGGATGTAGTCGGCATGGTCGGCGAGGATCGGTTGGCGACTCTGCACGGGTGCCGCTGGGTGATCGCCAACTACGAACGGCTCGGCGGCCTGGTGCGCGAGGCCGACCTCGAATTTGAAGTGATGGTCGTTGACGAGGCGCACTTTCTCAAGGAGCACAAGGCGGGCCGCACCCGCAATGCCTTCATTCTGGCCGACCGCATCCCGCGCCGCT
>JAGRFX010000501.1 GCA_020445805.1 Rhodocyclaceae bacterium | reverse complement strand
AAGATTTCCATCGATGGCTACAATCTGAACCTGATCGACAAGGACTACTATCGCGCGCAGATCGGCTATGTGATGCAGAGCAATCTGCTGTTTTCCGGCACCGTCGCCGAGAACATCGCCCTGGGCGAGAGCAATCCCGACCGGCGCCGCATCGTCGAGGTGGCCCGCTTGGCCGACGCCCACGGTTTCATCAGCAAGCTGCCGCAAGGTTACGAACAGACCGTGGGCGAGCGAGGCGTCGGCTTGTCGGGCGGTCAAATCCAGCGGCTTTGCATCGCCCGCTCCTTGTACCGGGACCCTCGGCTGTTGATCTTCGACGAAGCCACCTCGGCCCTCGACACGCAATCCGAGACCAACATCCTTCGGAACCTGTCGGGGGTCCTGGAAGGCCGCACCGCCCTGGTCATCGCCCATCGGCTCAGCACCATCATGAACGCCGACAAGATCCTGGTCCTGTATCAGGGTCGCATCGTCGAGGAAGGGACTCACCAAACGCTGTTCGACCGCCAGGGCATGTACTATCAGTTGATCCACAAGCAACTCGCGGCGGCGGCATGAGACCGCCACGAGCCTAGCGATCCTGATTCCGGTCATCGGCGATGAGACCCTTCACCTTCGGCCAATCGACCGCGCCCGGTTACGGCGAGCTGCTGGAAA
>JAGRFX010000500.1 GCA_020445805.1 Rhodocyclaceae bacterium | reverse complement strand
CTTCGTGGCTATCGTCGGCGGAGCCGGCGCCGTCGTCGGTACAGACACGGCGACTCCCTCTGCGCTCCGAAGGACCGCCGCTTTGCTGGCCTATCAGGGCACGCGCGGCCTGGCCTACGCAGGCCTGGGTGGCGCCGCCGGTCTGCTGGGCGCCGGCCTCGATCACAGTGCGGCCCTGCTCGGTCTGCAGCGCCTCGCCGGGCCGCTCATGGGTCTCACCTTGATCGCCATGGCCCTGGCCTCGCTGGCCCCGCGCCTCCTCGGCACCAATCCGGGCACCTCCAAGAGCGCCGGTCTGGTGTCGCTGCAAGGCCACCGCCCGCCCCGTCCGGCCGCGGGTCTACGCCGGCGCCTCGCCGACGCTCGCCTGCGCCTGACCCTGGCCATGCGCCGTCGCAGCGTCGCCGCCGGTGCGGCGGCCGGCTTGCTCAGCGCCCTGCTGCCCTGCGGCTGGCTCTGGGCCTACGTTCTCCTGGCGGCGTCCACCGGCAGCGCCGGCTCCGGTGCCCTGGTGATGGTCGCCTTCTGGCTCGGCGGCGTGCCGGCGCTGCTGGGCGCCGGGCTGGGCGTGCTGGTGCTGGCCATGCTGGTGGTGCGGCCGCTGTCGGTGCTGGTGTCGACCCTGGGCAGCAAGACCGGATGGCGCGAACGCGCGCTG
>JAGRFX010000499.1 GCA_020445805.1 Rhodocyclaceae bacterium | reverse complement strand
TCCGGACCTGGGCCTGGTGCCGCCCGTGGCCTTCATCGGCGTGGCCGAACAGAACGGCCTGATCAAGTCCCTGACCCGCTTCGTCACGTCGGAAAGCATCAGGATGTGCGGTTCCTGGCGCCAGGCCGGACTGGACCTGGGCGTCGCCATCAACATTTCGGCCTACCTGCTGGAAGAACTGGATGCCCTGGACCACCTGAACGCCCTGTGCGCCGAACACGACGTGCCCAACCACAACGTCACCCTGGAACTGACGGAATCCGCCCTGACGACCGACGGCACCAAGCTGCTGGAAATCATGACCCGGCTGCGCATGAACAAGTTCAAGCTGTCGATCGATGACTTCGGCACCGGCTATTCGTCCCTGGAACAGCTCAAGGGCCTGCCGTTCCACGAACTGAAGCTGGACAAGGGGTTCGTGCTGGACGCCGTGAACGACACCCGGTCGCGGGCGATCCTGGAAAACAGCCTGCGCCTGGCCCTCGATTTGAAATTAAAGACAGTTGCTGAAGGCGTTGAAACTCAAAGCCATTTGGATCTGATTTCGGAGCTGGGCTGCGATGTCGCCCAGGGTTTCCTGATCGCCAAGCCCATGCCGGCCGCGGACGTCGCCGACTGGACCCTAGAATACCTGGCCGGGCTTGAATAGGCCCGGCCC
>JAGRFX010000498.1 GCA_020445805.1 Rhodocyclaceae bacterium | reverse complement strand
CATCGGCGACGCCACCTACGGCAAGGGCCGCCACAACCGCCTGTTCCAGGCGCTCTTCGGCAGCCAGCGCCTGCTGCTCGCGTGCACGCGGCTGGCGCTGGCACATCCGGTGACGGAGCGCCCGCTGGAGATCGAGGCGCCGCTGGCGGAGGATTTTGCCGCCGTGCTCGCGGCACTCGGCTGGCAGACGGCACAGCGCAACACTTTCGAGGCAGAATCCAGGCTTACCGCCGCCCGCGGGCCCGCGCCCGAGCGGCACCCTTCCCACGACACTCCAGGCAAGACGATGAATCCGCTGCTCCAGGTACGCCAGCACGGCCAGCAGATCTGGCTCGACAACCTCTCCCGCACCCTGCTCGAGGAAGGCCACCTCGCCCGCTTGGTCGCCGACGACGGCGTCGCCGGCGTGACCACCAACCCGGCGATCTTCCACAAGGCGATCTCCGGCGGGCGCTACTACGAGGACGACCTCGCCACGCTCAAGCAGCAGCCGCTGAGCGCAGAGGCGCGCTACGAGGCCCTGGTGATCCCCGACGTGCAGCGCGCCTGCGACCTGCTCGCGCCGCTGCATCGCGACAGCGGCGGCAGCGCCGGCTACGTCAGCCTGGAGGTGTCGCCCGCGCTCGCCCACGACGCCGACGGCACCGTGGCCGCCGGC
>JAGRFX010000497.1 GCA_020445805.1 Rhodocyclaceae bacterium | reverse complement strand
CTGCAGGGCCTGTCGCGTGCAGGCATCGAAGATATCAGTACCGTCGAAGGTGTCAGCGAGAAGCTGGCGCAAGAGATCTACGCGGCATTTCACGGTAACAAATGAGCCCGATTTACAATCTTCCGAATCTCTTGACCCTGCTGCGTATCGTCCTGATACCGGTATTCGTCGTGGTGTTCTACCTGCCGATGGCCTGGGCGCACGAGGCGGCCACCGTGATTTTCGTACTGGCAGCGATAACCGACTGGCTGGATGGCTACCTGGCCCGCCGTATGCAGCTGGTGTCAGCGCTGGGTGCCTTTCTCGACCCGGTGGCCGACAAGCTGATGGTGGCGACGGCGTTGGTGCTGGTGGTCCAGGCCGACCCGCAGGTCGCGATCGCGGTGGCCGCCGCGGTGATCATCGGGCGCGAGATCACCATCTCGGCGCTGCGCGAATGGATGGCTGAATTGGGCAAACGCACCCGGGTCTCGGTCTCGGAGATCGGAAAATTCAAAACAGCAGCGCAGATGGCCGCCATCGCTTTATTGATCTATCGGGATGACGTCTGGGAGATCCCTGTGTACACCGTGGGCCTGGTGTTGTTGTACGTCGCCGTGGTCCTGACGTTGTGGTCAATGACCTTGTATCTGCGTGCCGCATGGCCCAGCCTGAGCGG
>JAGRFX010000048.1 GCA_020445805.1 Rhodocyclaceae bacterium | reverse complement strand
ACCGGAGGTTTGCGGATGCGCGCCTTGCACGCCTCGCGAATCTTGTCGCAGATCTGGTCACTGTACGCGGCCAGGGCCTGACTGTCGCTCGCCACCGGCTTGGAAATATAGTCGAACGCGCCCAGCTCGAGGGCCCGCAGCGTGGTCTCCGAGCCCTTCGCCGTCAGCGTCGAGATCATCACCACCGGCATCGGCCGCAGCCGCATCAGCCGCTCGAGAAACTCCAGCCCGTCCATGCGGGGCATCTCGACATCGAGGGTCAGCACATCGGGATTGAGGTCCTTGACCATCTCCCGCGCGACCAGGGGATCCGGAGCGGCCCCCACGACTTCCATGTCGGGCTGCGCATCGATGATGCGCTTGAGCAGCGCCCGGATGGCCAGCGAGTCGTCACACACCAAAACTTTGATCGTCATGAATGCCTGCTTATCCGAACAGTTCGACGTCGCCGGAGATCGGCTCGCCGCGCAGACGCTTGGCGTACTCGGCCTCGCGGTCGGCCACCGTGGTGTTGCTGACGGTCACGAGCTTCTTGACCATGACGCGTCCTGATTCGGGAAAAAAATAGACCTTGCGGGGATAGATATCCAGCAGATCCTCCGCCACGATCGGAATGTTCTCCATCGCCAGGTACTGCCGGACGAAGGCCGCATTGCGCTCACCCACGTCGCTGCCGGCCAGCGAAGCCATCACCTTGCCTCCCCCGAAGACCTTGGCCTCGAGATCGCGGCGCTGGGCCCCCAGTTTCAGCAGGTGGTTGACCAGCACTTCCATGGCATAGGCGCCATAGCGCGCCGACGACGACAGTCCATCGGATTCGCGCCCCGTGCTCGGCAGCATGAAGTGATTCATGCCGCCGACCCCCTGGCGCCGATCGCGTATGCACGCTGACACGCACGATCCCAGCACCGTTACCAGCAGCATTCCGGTCCCTGCCACGTAGTACTCCCCGGGGAGCACCTTGACGGCCTGGGAGTCGAACACCCTGTCATAGTACCGATTGGTGGCAAGGTGCTCGGAAAATGCGTGTTCAACGGCGGGTGGCATTCGTCAGCTCATAGACGGTACGGCCGCGGGATTTGAACAGATCCGCGGCATGCAGGAAACTTTCGGAGTGACCTGCAAACAACAACCCGTCGGGTTTGAGGAGCGGCGCGAACCGTTTGAGCACGGCATATTGCGTCGGCTTGTCGAAATAGATCATCACGTTCCGGCAGAAGATGTAATCCACCGGTCCCTGGATCGGGTAACTCGAATCGAGCAGATTGACCTGCCGAAAGCTGACCAGTCGGGCCAGTTCAGGCCGGATCTTGACATAGCCGCCCTGCGCCCCGGAGCCCTTGAGGAAGAAACGGCGGACACGCTCGGGATCCATCCGGTCGATCCGGTCCTGGCGGAACACCCCTTCCTCTGCCTGGCGCAGGACATTGGTATCAATGTCGCTGGCCATGATCCGCACCGGCGGATCCATCGTCCGGAATGCCTCGCAGGCCGTGATGGCCAGGGTGTAGGGCTCCTCGCCGGTCGACGAGGCCGCGCACCAGATCTTGATGGGGCGGGCGCCCTTGTGGTTCTTCAGTTCCTCGGCCAGCACCTCGAAATGGTGCGGCTCGCGGAAGAAGGACGTGAGGTTGGTCGTCAGCGAGTTGGCGAAGTTCTCCCATTCGCCTCGGTCATGCTCGAGTCGTTTCAGGTAGTCCGCGAAGGTGGCATCGCCGCAGGCCCGCAGCCGCCGGGCCAGGCGGCTGTAGACCATGTCCTGCTTGGCCGGGGCCAGGGAGATCCCGGCGTGGTCGTAGATCAGTTTGCGGACCTTGTCGAAGTCCGCCAGGGTGAACTTGAACTCACGCTCACCCTGGGCCCGCTCTGACCGGGGCGTACCCAGCCCGCCGGTCGAGCCAGGCTTGTCTTCGGCCCCCCGAACGCCCGGAGCATCCGCACGCACGGTTGTCGAGGCCACGATCAGAACTCCTCCCACTCATCCACGTCGCTGTTCGCAGCGGAGCGCTTGACCTTCGGCAGTGCCCCCGCCCGCTCGGAACGGGCCGGTGCGCCACTGCGAACCGGGAACTTGGACACCTTCGACGCGGGCTGCTTGGCGGCCGGCTTGCGCTGGCGAACCGGTTGCGGCTCGACGTATTCGTCTTCATCGTCCATGCCCAGCCGGAACACCGCCACGGTCTGGGCCAGCGCGCGGGCCTGTTCCTCGAGGCTCTCGGCGGCCGCGGCCGCCTGCTCGACGAGGGCTGCGTTCTGCTGGGTGACTTCGTCCATCTGGGTGATCGCGATATTCACCTGCTCGATGCCCGCGCTCTGCTCGACCGATGCCGATGCGATTTCCGACATGATCTCGGTCACCTTGCGAACCGAGGTCACCACCTCGCCCATGGTCTCACCGGCCTTATTCACCAGGGCCGAGCCGGAATTCACCTTGTCGACCGAGTCGGAGATGAGTTCCTTGATCTCCTTGGCGGCGGAGGCGCTGCGCTGGGCCAGGTTGCGGACTTCTGAAGCCACCACCGCGAAACCGCGGCCCTGCTCGCCGGCGCGTGCGGCCTCGACGGCGGCGTTCAGTGCCAGGATGTTGGTCTGGAAGGCGATCCCGTCGATGACCCCGATGATGTCGGCAATCTTCTTCGAAGAGTCCGAGATCTTGCTCATGGTCTCGACCACCTGGCGGACCACGTCGCCGCCCTTGCTCGCCACTTCCGACGCCCCCGCGGCCAGGGAATTGGCCTGCTTGGCGTTGTCGGTGTTCTGGCGCACGGTCGAGGTCAGCTCTTCCATCGAGCTGGCCGTCTCTTCGAGGCTCGAGGCCTGGTTCTCGGTCCGGCTCGACAGATCGGAGTTGCCCTGGGAAATTTCCTGGGAGGCGGTGTTGATCGTGGCAGTGGCTTCCTTCACGCGGGCAACCACGTCGGCCATGTTGTCCACCAGGGTATTCACGCCGGCGCACAGGGCCTCGATCGAGCCCGACTTGCCTTCCATCGGGATCCGCTCGGTCAGGTCACCCTCCTGGGCGGCTGCGACGACAGCCTGGGTCTGGGCAACCGCCTCTTCCATGGCCTGCGTGGCACGGACCTGGGCGGTGATGTCCGTCGCGTACTTCACGACCCGGAACGGATTGCCATTCTGGTCGAACACCGGGTTGTAGCTCGCCTGGATCCAGATTTCCTCGCCGCTCTTGCCGATCCGCTTGTACTGGCCGGCATCGAACTCACCGCGACCGAGCTTCTCCCAGAACGCCCGGTAGTCGGAGGTATTGCGCTCCGCCGGATCGACAAACATGCTGTGATGCTTGCCGCGGATTTCTTCCATCCGATAGCCCAGCACGTTCAGGAAGTTGTCGTTGGCGCGGATCACCATCCCGTCGAGGCCGAACTCGATCACCGCCTGCGCCCGATCGATGGCCGACAGCTGGCCGCTGTGCAGGCGCTGCTCGGTCACGTCGGCCCACTGGAGCATGTTGCCCGAGTAGTTGCCCTTGCTGTCGAAGAGCCCGGTGACGAACAGGTTGATCTTGAGCGCACCGATCGAGATGTCGGTCGAGTACGGCAGGCGCGACGGGTCGGCGAGCAGCCGACGCTGGTGCTCCGGATTGCGGTGGAACATGTCGATGCACACACCGATCATGTTCTGCGGATCGAAGGTCGGCCACAGCTTGCGGAAGGCATCCTTGTGCAGGGTCAGCAGGTCGACCGTCGACTTGTTGACGTAGGTGACCTTGAAGTCGCGATCGACCGTCATGACGGCATTGGTCACGCCGTTCGCGATGTCGCGGAAGAATGCCTCCTGCGTCGTGGTGGCCTGCTTCGTCGAGGTGCCGTTGCCGGCATTCTTGCTTTCGGTATCGCTCATCGTCTGCTCCTTCAGTGCGGCTTCCAACCAGGTTGTTCGATCCTGTTTGCGGAGGCCTGAATCGTGTGTTTGTCTGGTCTGCGAGGGGTCGCTGGGTTTCGGTCTTACTGGACGCTGCCTTCCGTCAGTCCCATGCTGCGGCTGAGGAGGAGACGTTCGATATCGATGATGATCAGCATGCGGTCATCGACCGTGCCGATGCCCTTCAGATGATCGCCCTCGACAGACGAGCTGAACTGCGGGGCGGGTTTCACCTGTTCCGCGCTCAGGGTGATCACGTCCGACACGCTGTCGACGACGATCCCGATGACGCGTTCGGCCACGCTCAGGATGATCACGACGGTGAATTCGCTGTAGGTCACGTCGCTGAGGTTGAACTTGAGGCGCAGGTCCACGATCGGGACGATCGTGCCGCGCAGGTTGATCACGCCCTTGATGAAATGGGGCGTGTTCGCAATCCGGGTCACGGCGTCGTAGCCGCGAATTTCCTGGACCCTGAGAATATCGATGGCATATTCCTCCTCACCGAGGGTGAAGGTCAGGAATTCCTGCGCTCCCAGGGCGTCCTGTGCCACGTCGACTCCCATCGCGGCGGGGGAAGATCCTGTGATCTGCTGCAACATGTTGGCGCTCCTGTGGTTGTCCTGCGTCAGACTTATCGTCCAACTCAATTGTTAATTTAGGGATTTTTCTTGTTTTTTATGTTTCATGCCGCCAGGGCTGTCTGGCCGCGTGACATCGCGATGACGCCCGAGACATCGAGGATCAGGGCCACCTGACCGTCGCCCATGATGGTTGCGCCCGAGATGCCCTGGACGCGGCGGAAATTGGTGTCGAGGCTCTTGATGACCACCTGGTGCTGCCCCAGCAGGGCATCGATGAAGAGGGCGACCTTGGTGCCGCTGGCCTCGACTACGATCATCAGGCCCTTCATGAAGTCGGTCTCGGCGTTCTGCACACCGAACACCTCGTGCATCCGGATGACCGGCAGGAATTCGCCTCGCACCTGGATCACGTGGCCGAACTCCGAGAGGGTCCGGATCTGGGCCGTTTCGGGCTGCAGCGACTCGATGATGTAGTTGAGCGGCAGCACATAGGTTTCCTTGCCGACGGCCACCGACATGCCGTCGAGAATCGCCAGCGTCAGGGGCAGGCGGACCGTCATGCGGGTCCCGACGCCTGCCATCGACTCGATCTCGACGCTGCCGCCCATGTCGGCGATGTTCCGCTTGACCACGTCCATGCCGACCCCGCGGCCGGACACGTCCGTGATCTTGTCGGCCGTCGAGAAGCCCGGCTCGAAGATGAGCTGCCAGACATCGGCATCGCTCATGGTGTCGGTGACGTTGAGGCCGCGTTCCTTGGCCTTGGCGAGGATCTTGTCGCGGGGCAGCCCCGCGCCGTCGTCGCCCACCTCGATGATGATGTAGCCGCTCTGGTGGGACGCGTTGAGGGTGATGGTGCCGGTCTCCGGCTTGCCGGCCGCGCGGCGGCGTTCCGGCGACTCGATGCCGTGGTCCAGGCTGTTCCGGATCAGGTGCGTCAGGGGGTCGGTGATGCGCTCGATCAGGCCCTTGTCCAGTTCCGTGTTCTCGCCGCTCATCTTCAGCTCGACCTTCTTGTCGAGTTTGCGGGAGATATCGCGCACCACCCGCGGGAAGCGGGAGAACACCACCGAGATCGGCATCATCCGGATCGACATCACGGATTCCTGCAGATCGCGGGTATTGCGCTCGAGCTGGCCAAGGCCCGCCATCAGGCGCTCGAACACGACCGGATCGATCTCGCTGGCCGATTGCTGCAGCATCGCCTGGGTGATCACCAGCTCACCCACCAGGTTGATCATCTGGTCGACCTTCTCGACGCTGACGCGGATCGAGCTGTCGCCCCCCTTCGTGGCGCCCCGGGCAGGCGCAGCGGCCTTGTCCTTGGCGCGATCCGGCTGGGACGGCTCGGTTCGGGCCTGGGTCGGCTTCTCGAAGGGGGTCACGTTCGTGGCCTCGGTGCCATCGGCAGGCGTCTGCACCGCTTCAAAGAAGCCGTACTTGCCATCCTCGTCGTCCTGGGCGATCTGGGCAGCCCCGACGTCCATCTGGGCAGCCGGCGCATCGAAGAAACCGTAGGCGCCATTCGCGTCGTCGGCCGAATCGACCTCCGGCGACGACGGCGGTTCTGCGTCGAAGAAGCCATAGGCCTCGTCTTCGGCATCCGCCGACGGGGCCTCGAGCGGCGTGATGGACAGACTGCCGTCCTGCGCCAGAAATTCGACCAGCCCGGCGATGGCCTCGCGCCCGGCCCCGGTCTCGACGATGAGACGTGCCGCGCCGGTGTCTCCGTTCTCGAGGACGTCCAGCGCCCCCAGTTCGGCGAGCGCCTGGTGCAGGTTGCCCATGACCTCGGCATCCCGCCCTGCAGCGTCGGTCGGCATGAACTCGACCTGGTAGCGGGGCCTGCCGGCCGGCGCTGCGTCAGGTGCGGCCGCAGGCGCAGCGCTGGTCTGCCCGGCCGGCTGTCCCTCCTGCATGCTGGACCCGCCCGCCGCCTTGCACAGCGCTTCGAGCCGCTCGCAGATGTCTGCCGCCGCCTCGCGGTTGGCCTCGCCCTCGCCGCGGTGCGCGGCAAGCAGGTTGCGCAGGACGTCGCCGGCATCCAGGCACGCGTCGACGATGTCCGAGGTCAGCTCGGCCTCTTCCTTGCGGACCATGTCGAGCAGGGTTTCCATCACGTGCGTCACTTCGGTCATGTCATTGAAACCAAAAGTGCCGCTGGAGCCCTTGATGGAGTGCGCCGCGCGGAAGATCGCATTCATCTCTTCCGGGTCGGGCCTGCCGATGTCGACCTCGACGAGCAGCGACTCCATGTCGGCCAGGTGCTCTGCCGCTTCCTCGAAGAACACCTGGTAGAACTGGCTCATATCGATCGCCATGGCTTGTCTCCTTGTTGGGCTTGTCGGATCGTGCTGTCTCAGCCGATCACTTTCTTGACGACTTCAATGAGCTTCTGGGGATCGAAGGGCTTGACCAGCCAGCCGGTCGCACCGGCGGCCCGCCCCTGCGACTTCATCGCATCGGACGATTCGGTGGTCAGCATCAGGATCGGCGTGCTCTTGTACTGCGACGTGGCACGCAGCGACTTGATCAGCGAAATGCCATCCATGCGCGGCATGTTCTGATCGGTCAGGATCAGGTTCACCTGCTTGGATTTGGCCTTGTCGAGGCCATCCATGCCATCGGTTGCCTCGATGACGTCATATCCCGCGCTCTTCAGCGTGAAGGAAACCATCTGTCGGATCGACGCCGAGTCATCCACAGTCAGTACGGTCTTTGCCATGTCTCTATGTCCCAGGTTGGAAATTGGAATCAGAAAAGCTCGATGTCGCCGCTGCCGACATCCGCCTGCTTGACCGGCGATCGCTCGGTCATGTCCTGGAAGGACGCCAGCTGCTCGGAGAACGCTCCGACCTGCTGGACCACCCCTTCGAAATCAATCACTGCGCCGGCACTGGTGGCTGCCAGGACGCCTTCGAGCGTGCGCCCGGACGAGCGCAGAAGCTCCATGCGCTTGCCCACATGGGCGACGAGTTGCGAAACCAGATCCTGGAACTGGAGCGCGGTGATCGCCCGTCCCACCAGTGACTCCACGGCATCCACGTGACCGTTGATCTTCTGCAGCGACGCCTCCCGGCGGCGGTTGAAGGCCTCGATGGATACCAGCACGGCCTCGACCTCGCGCTTCGATTCCAGCGCGAAGTTCATGTCCTGGGAGGCCATCCGGGCAATCGCGTCCTCGGTCTGCTGCACGCTGCCGCGCATGCCCTCCATGACGGTCCCGATCTGCTGGCTGAACTGGGAGGTCCGGGCTGAGAGGTCACGGACTTCGTCCGCCACCACGGCAAAGCCGCGCCCGGCCTCGCCGGCCCTGGCAGCCTCGATCGCAGCGTTGAGCGCCAGCAGATTGGTCTGCTTGGCAATAGCGGAGATATCACCCAGGATCGATTCGACGCCCTCGGCACGCTTGGAGATGCTGTCGGTCAGTTCCACCAGCTCCATGGCCAGCTTGCTGTTGGCGATCACGCTGTCGACAATCCGCTGCATCACATCCGAGGTGTTCGCCACAAAGGCATCGAACTGGGCGGCGGCCTCCTTGCTGGAACTGGCACCGGACACCTCGCCGGCCAGCAGGTGCTGGGCGCGGGTGTGTTCCCCCATCCCGTGAAAACTCTCGGTCAGCTCGACGATGGCGCCGGAGAGCAGCGTCTGAACCCGCTCCAGATCACCCTGAATCTGATTGGCATGGACATCGAGCGACTGCGCACAGCCGCTGCCCAGGCTCGTGACCTGCCCCGTCCAATGGCCGGCGCCGTGCGCAGAGCGATCACCCGCCTTGTCATCGCCCCCGCCTTCTGCGAGGCAACGGCGACCTGCCCAGGCCCAGGCAAGCGCGACCAGCGCGCAGGCCGCGACAGGCACCCATCGACTCACGGGCACAAACGCACTCGCCGCCATGACGACGAGCGTCCAGGCGAGGCAGATTGCGATGGTTCCGTTAAATCGACGAGTCATTTTGACGAATTGGCCCAATATTAGTGTTGTCTTGATGAAAGTGTTATCGACCTGTGTTCGACCATCTTTATGGCCAGAACTGCAAATCAATCAACGTCGATTGAGCGCCTCGTAGCGCTCCCGGAAGGAGCGCCGCGGCTCGCGCTGAACGCGTTCAGGGGGCGGCTCCGCGGGGCGCGCAGCTTCCTCGATCGTCTTCTCGACGGTGCCCTGCTCCACCGAGGCCCGATCCTTCACCTCGAGCTCGCCCGAAATCTCTTCGGCCTTGCGGCTCAGCACGACGATCGCGATTCTTCGGTTCTGCGGGGCCGAGGGGTCCTCCTCGACGAAGGGCTCGGTATCGGCGAGGCCGACGACGCGGATGATCTTGTCCGGATCAAGCCCACCGACCACCAGCTCCCGTCGCGACGCGTTGGCCCGGTCGCTGGACAGCTCCCAGTTGCTGAACCCGCGCTCGCCGCCTGCATAGCGGGTCGCGTCGGTGTGACCGGTGAGGCTGATGCGGTTGGGCACCGCATTCAGGCTATGCCCGATCACCTGCAGCAGTTCCTTGGTGTAGGGCTTGAGCTGCGAGCTGGCCGAATCGAACATCGGGCGGTTCTTTTCATCGAGGATCTGTATTCGCAAGCCCTCGGTGGTCAGTTCCATCAGCAGCTGGTTGCGCACCTCCCGAAGGGACGGGCTGGCCTCGACCAGGGCCTCGATCTGGCCCTTGAGATCGATCAGGCGCGCCCGCTCCTGGCGTTCCTGGTTCTTCCGCTTCTCTTCCTGCTCGGGGGACTCGACCGTTTGCGATCGCGTACGGGAGGAGTCGATGCTGACCGCCGACTGCGATTCCACGTCACCGCGCTTGACCTGCCCCAGGGAGCGGGTCAGGTCCTCGCCGCCACCCTTGATGACGCTGGAACTGTCGCCACTGCCACTACCGCCATCCATGGCGATCTTGAGCGGCGCATTGAAGAAATCCGAGATCCCCTGCAGATCGCCCTGTGCGGTCGAACCGAGCAGCCACATCAGCAGGAAGAAGGCCATCATCGCCGTCACGAAGTCGGCATAGGCGATCTTCCACGCGCCGCCGTGGGCGCCTCCGCCCCCCTTCTTGATGCGCTTGACGACAATGGGTTGTTGGGAATCGTCGCTCATGCTGTCTTCGTCCGCACCGTGTCCTCAGCGGATCACTTGCGGTTCTTGACTTCTTCCTCGAGCTCGGCAAAGCCCGGGCGATCGCTCGAGAAGAGCACCTTGCGGCCAAACTCGATGGCCACCTGGGGCGCATAGCCGTTCATGCTGGCGAGCAGGACCACCTTCATGCACTGGTAGATCTTCCCGCCCTCTTCCACGCGCTGCTCCAGCTGGCCCGCGATCGGCGCGATGAAACCATAGGAAATGAGAATGCCGAGGAAGGTCCCGACCAGGGCGCCACCGATCATCTTGCCCAGCACCGCCGGCGGCTGGCCCACCGAGCCCATCACGTTCACCACGCCCATCACCGCGACGACGATACCGAAGGCCGGCGTGGAGTCGGCGACCTTGGAGACGATGTGCGCCGGTGCATGGGCCTCCTGGTGGTGGGTCTCCATCTCCGCATCCATCAGGTTCTCGATTTCGAAGGCATTGAGGTTGCCCCCGACCATCATCCGCAGGTAGTCGGTCAGGAAATCCACCGCATGGTGGTCGGCCATGAAGGCCGGGTACTTGCTGAAAATGGCGGAGGACTCGGGGTTCTCGACGTCGTTCTCGATCGACATCAGGCCTTCCTTGCGGACCTTCGAGAGGATCTCGTAGAGCATCGCCAGGAGGTCGATGTAGAAGGCCTTGTTGTAGGGCGAGCCCTTGAAGATGCTGGGCAGCGCGCCGACGGTCGCCTTGATCGACTTGATGCCGTTGCCGGCGACGAATCCACCGATCGTGAGACCGATGATCGCCACATATTCGGTCGGCACCCAGAGTGCCGCCAGACTGCCGTGAATGGCATACGTCCCGAGCGATGCGGCGAGGATCACTACGTAGCCGATGATCAGAAACATGGGGGAGCCCTGTCGGTTTGCCTCAGGGCTGGATGTCCCTCACAAGCCCTGCATTGCCAATGTCCCGGTATCGGCGATGCCCATGGAAACTTGAGGCACACGGCGGGATTGCGCCCGACGAGCAGGCAAAAAAAAGCCGCCGGCGTTTGCCAGCGGCATGGAACCCCTTGCAATGCAAGGAGGAGGTCAGAGGGATGACGGTGAGGTGCTGGACGCCTTGCGTCCCTTCCCCGCGCGCGACGGCATGTTGCACAAGCCGCAAACGTATTCGTTGATCGGATCGTAGGCGTGGGCCACGAAGCGTCCGCTGCAGCACGAGCAGGTCGCGAGTTGCAGCAGGTCGGCATCGAAGAAGCGGACCAGCGTCCAGGCGCGGGTCAGGCTCAACACCTCTTCCATCTCCTCGGCCTCGATGTGTTCGAGGTAGAGGCGATAGGCCTTGAGCGTCGCCTCGAGGCCGGACAGACCCGAGGTATCACACATGAACCGGTAGAGCGACATGAACAGGGACGAATGGACATTCGGCTGCCAGGTCATGAACCAATCGGTCGAGAAGGGCAGCATGCCCTTGGGTGGCGAGACGCCACGCACTTCCTTGTACAGCTTCAGCAGGCGCTCGCGGCTCAGCTTGGTCTCAGCCTCGAGCATCTGCATCCGGGCACCCAGCTCGATCATTTCAACCGCGCGCTGGATGTCCTCTGCTTCCTGGATGACACTCTTGTTCTTCATGTCGGGCGGGGCCTCAGGCCAGCACTTCCACCGGCTTGCTTGCCGCGATGATGGCTGCGTGGATGCCCGAGGCGGCACCCTGGCGACCCTTGCCGGCCATCACGCCGAACATGTTGCTGTCGTCGAAGCGGAAGCGGCACAGCAGCAGTTGCCCACTGGCCATCTTGACGATCTGGGCCGGCGTCAGGGATTCGAGCTGGTCTGCGACGTCGGAACCGATACCCAGCCGATACATGGCAGATTCCCGATCGTCCCGCACCATTTGCTGAGCCAGCATGAGGTAGGCGAGATTCAGCTCTCTGATTTCTTCTTGCAGCGCGCTGACCTTCATCGCGTTCTCCGGCAATTCTTTCATTCGACGCTTCGCATTGTCCGGATTGGCCCATCGCCCCGCCATCGGGCGCTCCGGCATAGTTGAGTGGGAAATTCCTGTGTTGTCGTGTAGGAAACGCTCTTACAAATTGAACCATTCTGTAACGATTGCATTTGGTTCATGGATCACGTGGTATCCGTGGGCAGGCTGGTAAACTCTGCCCAGTCATACGGGACCATTGCCATGCGCTTCTGCTCGACATGCGGCCAGACCGTTGCCCTTCGCGTTCCTCCCGGCGACACGCTCGAGCGCCATGTCTGCAATGCCTGCGGGGAGATCCACTATCTCAACCCGAAGATGGTCGTCGGCGCGATCCCCGTGATGGAGGACAGGATTCTCCTGGCGCGCCGGGCAATCGAGCCGCGACTCGGGTTCTGGACCCTGCCCGCGGGGTTCATGGAAAACAACGAAACAACGGCACAGGCAGCCGTGCGTGAGACCCTCGAAGAGGCCTGCGCCGAGATCGAGATCGAGATGCTCTACGCGCTCGTGAACATTCCCCACATCAGCCAGGTCCACCTGTTCTACCTGGCCCAACTCCGTTCGAATCGATTCGCGCCTGGCGAAGAGTCGCTCGAGACGAGGCTGTTCCATCTCGACGAGATTCCATGGGACACGCTCGCGTTCCGCTCAGTCAGCGTCACCCTGCGCCATTACCTTGCTGATCGGGCCGCCGGTCGCTTCGCCATGCACGTGGAGGACCTCCCACCAGCCGCCCCGATGTAGGCGGCTTGGCGTCCGGTGTTCGCGGCCGGGCGGGGACCAGGCCAACTCGCCTGCATCGTCGTCGGGCCGGCTCCGGTCCTGCTGCCCGCCGTGCCGACCGCCAGAGGCCGTTGGCAGCACTTGCGTCTGCCGGCTCAGCGAGGATCGCGTCCGCGGTCGCTGAAAGCAGGCCATGAGCGCACATTGCCGGCATGGCCCCGCCGGCACATCCCGCGATCACATGGGCAATTTCGTGACGCAATTCTCAGGTTTCAGAAAGCACGAAGCCGCTTTCCCAAGCAAGGGAAAGCGGCTTCAGCGTTTGCGGGCCTAGGGATGCCGCCTTACTTGACGTGGCACGTCATGCAGAGGCCGCTACCCACGTTCGACACCCGCAGGAAGGTCGGGTTGAAGTTCGTGCCTGCGCCGCCGCTGGCGACACCGTGGGGATCATGGCAGGACGCACACTCGACTTCGGGACCATCCCCGGTGTCGTAGAGGCGCACCTCGTTCTTGTCCATCCGGTTGTCGCCATCGAGGTCAAAGAAGGCGTCGCCCCGAGGCGTGGTTCCGTTGGTGACATTGAAGTCCGGGTTCGTGGTCGGGAACGTGATGCCGACCGGGTGATCGTTGCGGAGGTCGGTTCCGATGGCGAACACGGTGAAGTTCTGCGCCGCTGCAATGCCATCAGGGCTGTGGCAGGAGAGGCAGCTGCCGCTACCCGTGCTTTCGTTGAGCTTCATGTGCTCGAACGTATCGCCGACGCCCGGCCCCCAGGTGGCCAGGAACGCATTGATCACGCCGTCGTCGTTGGTGGTCTGCATGGCGGCGCTGTAACCACCGGAACCCGGCATGTTGATGATCGAATCGACCGCGGTCGTGCCATCGTGACAGGACAGACAGGACAGCGAGTTCACCCCCGGACGGGAGATCGACTGGGTGATGGTGGACGTACCCAGCTGATCATAGGTCTGATAGGTCGTGCCGGCCTTGATGGTGCGGTTCCAGAGCGGAAGCTGGACCGACGCATTGGCCCCGTGCGGCGTATGGCAGTAAACGCAGACCTCGCCGTAGTTGTTCCGGAACGGATCCATCAAGGAACCGTTCGGCGAGTTGGGGGCCGCCCCGGGCTGTCGCTGGGTCAGGTTGTGGCGGGTGAATGCGATGCTGTCGCGGTTGAGAAATTCCGTGTCCGTGCGGTTGGTGACCTGACCGTGAGCCGTCCCCATGCCAGCAATGAGGGTTGCCAACGCCGCCCGGCGCATCCATTGATTGGTGTTCATCCTTCCCCCTAAGTGATCGTGCCCCACCTGGTCTGACCTCCTGGCGGCTGGCTCACGACCAATAAAGCAATGTTCATGCCGCTATTTCTTCTGCATGGGGGGGGCAGCCTGTCCGTCGGGCAGCTGCTGGTACACCTCGATTTTCTTGAAAAAGTTGTCGGCGACGTAGACGAACCCATTGCGATCCGCCGCCACGGCACCCACCAGCGCGTACTCCCCGGGACCGCCACGCAGGCTGGGTTTGCCGATGGCCATCAGCAAGTGTCCTTCCATATCAAAGACCTGCACATTATTGAAGCTCGCGTCCGCGACATAGATGTTTGCATTGCCATCCACGGCCAGGCCCCTGGGCCGGGAAAACTGCCCCATGCCATTGCCGACAGACCCAAAGGCCCTCACGAACCGTCCCTCAGAATCGAAAATCTGCACCCGGAAGTTTCCGGAATCGAGAATGACGAGTGAACCATCCGGCGCGACGGCCGCCTCGAGGGGAATGTTGAACTGGCCGTCCTCGCCGCCCCGGGGTCCGAGCTTCTGCACGATGCTCCCATCCGGCGAATACACCACCACCTTGTGGTCGTCCTCCTGCAGTCCACCGCGATCGACAACGTAGATTCGGCGGCCGTCACCACTGACCGCAAGTCCTACCGGCTTCGTGAAGTCCTCGGGCTTGCCGACACGGAACTGGTAGAGACCGAGGGCATCGAACACCAGGACCGACTTGGCCTTCGAATCCAGGACATAGATGCGTGACGCATCGTCGATGGCAATCGAGTTCGGTCGCCCCAGGGTGTTGGGCGGACGCTCGCCGAAGCGGAAGATCTTGCGGCGGGGAACATCGAACACGACGACGGAACTCGTCTGCGGATCAGCGACATAGATCCGTCCATCGCGCGCAGCGATCGATGCAGGTCGCTCATAGACGAGTTTGTCTCCGACCCCGACGCCCGTCAGCATTTTTTGAAGCCGATCCTCGTCGGATTCGGGCCGGACATCGGCGAGCGTACGCAGGAATGTCTGGAACACGTACCGCGGGGCGTCCGGAGGATTCGGCCAGGCCGTCTGGATCGGCTCTTCCTTGTCGGCTGAACTGTCGCCAACCGAAGCGCAGGCGCCCAGCAGCAGGATGGCGCCCGCCAACAGAATCCAGTTCAGGATTCCGGTGAATCCACGGCCGGTGCCTCGCGGTGAAACGCGGGACGCAATCGGCACGCCGAGATGAATGCTATGCGGCATAGAGTGTTCCAGTCGAAGCGACCTGTGGTTGTTCCGGCACCCAGCGAATTGCATGCCCGCCGGCGCGCGTCACTGTGCTGAATGCGCGGGGGCTGGGGCATAATCACCTACATTGGCCAGACCACAGCCGTCCTTATCCCAGATCCAATGACCGTCAACGACAAACCCACCCCCCCGAAGGATGCAGCCCGCCAACTCCTGAAGGACCTGCAGAGCCGATTCCCGATACTGCGCGATGCCAAGCCGATGGCGATCGGGATCGATGCCGAAATCCTCGCCGCAATCCCCGAAGTCGACAAGAAGACGCTCAGGACCGCATTGCGAATGCATACCGGCGCCACACGCTACCTCAAATCGATGGCGCGCGAGGAAAAACGCTACAACCTGGCCGGTGAGCCGGTCTCGGATCTCGCCGAAGAGCACCGGGCACGCGCCAAGGCCATGCTCAAGGAGCGCAACAAGCGCCGCGAAGAGGAAGAAAAAGCCCGTCGCGAGCAGGAAGCGGCGCAACGCCGCAACGAGAAGCTCGAGCAACTGGCGGCCCGGTTCTCGCGCGACAACAAGTAAATCCAGGGCGGGGGCCTCCGCCCCCGCACGCCGATCAGCCCAGCCAGCGCCGGCCGTTGCGGAACAGCCGCTGCCAGGGCGAATCCTCGCCCAGCCAGTCCGGCGCCCAGCTCATCTGCACCGTCCGTGCCGTGCGCTCCGGATGGGGCATCATGATCGTGAAACGGCCGTCTCTCGTGGTAAATCCGGTCAGACCGTCCGGCGACCCGTTCGGGTTGAGCGGATACCGCTCTGCCACAGCCCCCCGATTGTCCACATAGCGCAGGGCCGCGATCGCTTCCGACGCGATCGCGCCATTGTCGAACTGGGCCCGGCCCTCGCCGTGGGAGACCACGATCGGCATGCGGCTGCCGGCCATGTCCGCCAGCAGGATCGAGGGGCTGTCCATGACCTCCACCATCACGAAGCGCGCCTCGAACTGCTCGCTGCGGTTGCGATGGAAGCGCGGCCAATGCTGGGCGCCCGGAATGATCGGGGCCAGGTGGGCCATCATCTGGCAGCCGTTGCAGACCCCCAGCGCGAAAGTGTCGGTGCGCCCGAAGAAGGCCTCGAACTGGTCCCTGAGGGCCGAATTGAACAGGATCGACTTGGCCCAGCCCTGCCCTGCACCGAGTACGTCGCCGTAGGAAAACCCGCCGCAGGCGGCAAGCGCCTTGAACTCGTCGAGGCGGAAGCGGCCCTGCTGCAGGTCCGACATGTGCACGTCGTAGGGTGCGAAGCCGGCCCGCTCGAAGGCCGCCGCCATTTCGGCCTGGGAGTTCACCCCCTGCTCGCGCAGGATGGCGATCCGGGGACGCGCGCCGGTGGCGATCATCGGGGCAGCCACGTCCTCCGCCGCATCGAAGCTGAGCGCGACGCCCAGGCCTGGGTCGGCCGCGTCGGCCAGGTCCTCATAGGCCTCGTCGACGCTGGCGGTGTCATCGCGCAGGCGCGCGATCCGGTAACTGGTCTCGGACCATACCTGCAAGAGTTCGGCCCGTGAGGCGCCGAACAGCAGCTTGGCGTTCCGCCACAGGCGGATCTCGTCCTTGTCGTTGGGCTCGCCCAGGAAATGGTAGGTCAGGCCCGCATCGCGCAGCGGCGCGGTGACCCGGGCACGATCCGACTTGCGGATCTGGATCACCGCCCCGAGTTCCTCGGAGAACAATGCACCGAAGACCCGGTCGTTGAAACGCCCCTTGAGGGTGTCGGGCTTCTTCTCGAGGCCGTCCACGTCGTTCATGTACTCGTCGTAGCAGACCGTGTCGAGCATGATCGACAGGCCGCAGCGGGCGGCGAAGGCCATCTCGCAGAGGGTGGCGAAGAGGCCGCCGTCGCCCTTGTCGTGGTAGGCCAGCAAGAGGTCCTCGGCGCGCAGCTGCTGGATCATGCGGAAGAAGGCCAGCAGCTGTTCCGGCGCCACGTCGGGCGCGTGCTCGCCGGCCGAGTTGTAGGCCTGGGCGAGCGCCGAGCCGCCGAAACGCTGGCGTCCCTGGCCCAGGTCGATCAGCAGCAGTTCGGTCGGCTCGCCGTCGGGGAAGCGCAGTTGCGGGGTCAGGGTGCGACGCACGTCGCCCACCGGGGCAATGGCGGTGACGATCAGCGACAGGGGCGAAACCACCTGCCGCGCCTCGCCGGATTCCTCCCACGCCGTCTTCATCGACAGCGAGTCCTTGCCGACCGGAATCGACAGGCCGGCGGCACGGCAGAACTCGGACACCGCCGCGACCGTGTCGAACAGCTTGGCGTCCTCGCCCCGGTGCCCGGCGGCGGCCATCCAGTTGGCCGACAGCTTGACCTGACCCAGGTCGGCGATGTCGGCGGCCGCGATGTTGGTGATAGCCTCGCCGATGGCCATGCGGCCCGACGCGGGGGCATCGACGCAGGCCAGCGCCGTCCGCTCGCCCATGGCGAAGGCCTCGCCGCGATGGCCGTGGAAGCTCATGGTGGTGACGGCCACGTCGGCCACCGGCACCTGCCACGGGCCGACCATCTGGTCGCGCGCCGTGAAGCCCCCCACCGAGCGGTCCCCGATCGTGATCAGGAAGCTCTTGGAGGCCACCGCCGGTACCCGCAGCACCCGCCGGCAGGCCTCATCCAGCGGGATGTCCGTGACATCGAAGGGCGGCAGGTGCGTGGCCCGGCGCGACACATTGCGGGTCATCTTCGGCGGCTTGCCGAGCAGCACCTGCATTTCCATGTCGACGGGCAGGTTGTCGAAATGCGCGTCCGACACCGTCAACTGGCCGTCCGCCGTGGCCGTGCCCACCACCGCGTAGGGGCAGCGCTCGCGCGCGCAGATCCGGTCGAATTCGGCCAGGCTGTCCGGCGCGATGGCCAGCACGTAGCGCTCCTGCGATTCGTTGCACCAGATCTCGCGCGGGCTCATGCCCGGCTCCTCGATGTGCACCTCGCGCAGCTCGAAGCGCGCGCCGAGTCCGGCCGAGTCGGCCAGCTCGGGCATGGCGTTCGACAGCCCGCCCGCGCCCACGTCGTGGATCGACAGGATGGGGTTGTCGCTGCCCCGCTGCCAGCAGGCGTCGATGACTTCCTGGCAGCGGCGCTGGATCTCGGGGTTGCCCCGCTGGACCGACGCAAAGTCGAGATCGGCGGTGTTGGTGCCCGTGGTCATCGAGGAGGCGGCGCCGCCACCCAGTCCGATCAGCATGCCCGGCCCACCCAGCTGGATCAGCAGGGTGCCCGGGGTGAAGGCTTCCTTGAAGCTCTGCCGGGCCTGGATGCTGCCGAGGCCGCCCGCGATCATGATGGGCTTGTGGTAGCCGCGCACCTCGCCCATGACTTCCTGCTCGAAGCTGCGGAAGTAGCCGGCCAGGTTGGGCCGTCCGAATTCGTTGTTGAACGCGGCCGCCCCCAAAGGCCCTTCGATCATGATGTCGAGGGGCGAGGCAATGCGGTCCGGACGACCGTAGGGGCGCTCCCAGGCCTGCTCGAATCCCGGGATGTTCAGGTTCGAAACCGAGAAGCCCGCCAGGCCGGCCTTGGGCTTCGAGCCCCGCCCGGTGGCCCCCTCGTCGCGGATCTCACCGCCGGAGCCGGTCGCCGCCCCGGGAAACGGCGAGATCGCCGTCGGGTGGTTGTGGGTCTCGACCTTGGCGAGGATGTGGGTTTCCTCCTCGCGGAACTGCCAAGCACCCGAGGCATCCGGATAGAAGCGGTCGATGGTGGCGCCTTCGATCACCGAGGCGTTGTCCGAGTAGGCCACCACGGTGCCCTGCGGATGCGCCTTGTGGGTCTCGCGGATCATCCCGAACAGGGAGCGATCCTCGGGCCGCGCGTCGATGATCCAGTCGGCATTGAAGATCTTGTGGCGGCAGTGCTCGGAGTTCGCCTGGGCGAACATCATCAGCTCCACGTCGGTCGGATTGCGGCCGATCCGCGTGAAGTTCTCCACCAGGTAGTCGATCTCGTCCTCGGACAGGGCCAGGCCCAACTCGCTGTTGGCCTGGACCAGTGCCGGCCGCCCGCCCTCGAGCACCTCCACGCGGGTCAGCGGCTGCGGCTCGTAGTGGTGGAACAGCGCACCGGCGTCCTCGAGCCGGTCGAGCACCGAGTCGGTCATCCGGTCGTGGAGCAGCGGCAGGAGCGCGGCGCGCCGCTCGGCCTCCAGCCGCCCCCGCATCGCCAATCGGTAGGCCACGCCCCGCTCGATCCGCACCACATCGTCGAAGCCGCACTGGTGGGCGATGTCCGTCGCCTTGGAGGACCACGGGGAAATGGTGCCGAGCCGCGGCGTCACCAGCATCAACTCGGATTGGGCCGGCAGCTCACCCGTCGGCCGCGCATCCAGCAGATCCTCGAGCCTGCCCAGGGCATCCGCCGTCAGGGGCGCGCGGGTCTCGACGAAATAGGTGTATTCGGCGTGGATCGCCGCGAGCTTCGGCAGGACCTTGGCGACGGTGGCCTGAAGGCGCTCCAGGCGGCTGGCCGAGTGGGCGGCGGCGCCGCGCAGCGTGAGGATCTGGGACATGTCTTCGACGGGCAGGTGAGGTTCCAGGGGCGGACAGCGGCCGGCAGGAACGGGAAGGCGCGATTATAACCGAGCGCCCCGGGGTCGCCGACGCTCCCGGGGGCGATCCCACGGAGCCCGATGGCCGAACGTCCGGCGGCTGCCGGCGGGATGCATGGGCTAGAATGCAGGGTTTTGTTTTCCTGCGTGAATTCGCCTTGCACACCTCGCCCCGCCGAACCCGTGCCGAGATGGCCCGCGTGACGACCCCATGAAGCGCGCCCTCGCCATCCTGGTGAGCCTGGCGCTCTTGGCCTGGCTGGTCTCCGACGGTCGCTGGCGCGATCTGCTGGGCACCCTGGACCAGCTCAGCCCTGGACTGGTCCTGGTCGCACTGGCGGGCTTCGCCTGCAGCTATCTGCTGCGCGCGATCCGCATCTGGGACGAGTTCCGCGCCCACGCCACGGGCCGCTTCCCGGCCTGCCTGCGGATCGTCCTGATCCACAACGCGATGGTCAACGTGGTGCCGTTCCGGGGTGGCGAGGCGGCGTTCCCGCTGCTGCTGAAGCAGACCTTCGGCACACCCCTGCCGCGGGCACTCGCGTCCCTGTTCTGGTTCCGCCTGCAGGACGCCTTCGCGGTGTTCTTCATCGCCGCCTGCGCGTGGCCCGGCCTGCCCCTGTGGCTGCGCGTGGCCGCACTGGCCGGACTGGCGGCCTTTGCCGCCTGGCTGCCGCGCTGGGCGCGCGCCCCCCACGACTGGCACGGCGGCAGCGACTTCGCCAGCCGCGCGGCGCGACTGCGCGACACCTTCGCCGAAACCACCCGCCATGCCCGCCTGGGTTGGCTGTGGACCGCGGCCAACTGGTCCGTGAAGCTCCTGACCCAGGCCTGGCTGCTCGGGCAACTCGTCCCCGCCACCCTGCAGGTGGGCGCAGCCGGTGCCCTCGGGGCCGAGCTGGCCGCCATCCTGCCGATCCAGGGCGTGGCCGGCTTCGGCACCTACGAAGCGGGCGCCGCCGCGGCCATGCTGCCCTCGGCCGTGGCCATGGAAGATGGCCTGCGCGCGGCCTTTGCACTCCACATCTTCGTGATCGCCAGCGCCGTGCTGGCCGGCGCGATCGCCTGGCTGTTCCACGGCCCCCGACCCTCCACCCCCCAGGAATCCCAACCGAGTTCCCGATGAATCAGAGCATGACCACTGCCTCCCCGCTTCCGCCGGCCCGGCCGGAGATCCCGGCGGACCTGCCGCCGCACCGTCTCTCGCTGGTGGTGCCGATGTACAACGAAGCGCAGAACGTCGCCCCCCTCCTGGAGCGCGTGCACCAGTCCCTCGAGGGCTATCCCCATCCCTGGGAGATCGTCCTCGTCGACGACGGCAGCTCCGACGCGACGCCGGCCGAACTGCGCCGCTGCGCCAAGGAGTACGGGACCCACGTCCGCGTCGTCGAGCTGATGCGCAACTTCAAGCAGACGGCGGCGATGCAGGCGGGCATCGATACCGCCCGCGGTGACGTGATCGTGACCATGGACGGCGACCTGCAGAACGACCCGGTGGACATTCCGCGCATGGTCGGTCGCCTGCTGCGCGAA
>JAGRFX010000496.1 GCA_020445805.1 Rhodocyclaceae bacterium | reverse complement strand
GCTTGAGAATCGTTTCCGAAATACCTACGCCATTGTCTGTACAGTCGATTTGAACTTGCTCAGGGCCAAGCAGGGTGGCGCTGATCCGGACGAGTCCGGCTTCCACCCCAATGAAACCGTGAGTGAACGAGTTGCCGACCAAGTTGGCGATGACCTGCTCCAGCGGACCGGGGTAGCTGTCCAGCTCCAGTTCGGGCGGAATGTCCACCTCGATACGATGGGCGGTGCGCTTGAACTGGGGGTGCAGGGTGGTCAGCAACTCCTCGACCGTCTGGCGCAGGTTGAACCGGCGACGGCGCATGCTGGTCTGGTCCACCGCCACCTGCTTGAAGTGGCCGATCAGGTCGGCGGCACGGGCGGTGTTGCGTTCCAACAGATCCACCGCTTCCCGATTTCGGTTCAGGAAAGCGTCCACCTGGGAGCGGCGCAGGGCGCCGGAATCCACGGCGGTGGCGAAGGCACGCAACTCCTCGCCCAGGCTGCCGGCGACGACGCGGGCATTGCCCAGCGGGGTATTGAGTTCGTGGGCGATCCCGGCGACCAGGTGGCCCAACGCCGCCAGCTTCTCCGCTTGCACCAGTTGGGTCATGGCTTGACGCAGCTCGGCGGTGCGTTCGGCGACCCGTTCCTCCAGGTGCTCCCGGTACCGTCGCAGCTCT
>JAGRFX010000495.1 GCA_020445805.1 Rhodocyclaceae bacterium | reverse complement strand
AGCAGCCGGAGCACCTATCAAAACGGATGACCCCAAGGCTCTCCGCATCCCTTGGGTCGAGAGCCTTGGGGAAATAATTTCAACAACTGCGTCAGCAATCTCTCACTAACCTGGCACGGATCTCACTATCCGTGTCACCCGACAAGGGTCAGGCGTCAATATTCGCCGCCCGCAGCGCATTCGTCTCGATGAACTCGCGCCGCGGCTCCACCTCGTCGCCCATGAGGGTGGTGAACACGCGGTCGGCTTCGATGGCGTCGTCGATCTGGACCTTGAGCAGGCGGCGCACTTCCGGGTCCATGGTGGTTTCCCAGAGCTGCTCGGGGTTCATCTCGCCCAGGCCCTTGTAGCGCTGGCGGGTGGTGGTGCGCTCGGCCTCGCCGATGAGCCAGGCCATGGCCTGGCGGAAGTCGGTGACGCGCTCTTCGCGCTGCTTGTCGCCTTCGCCCCGCGTGACCTTGGCGCCTTCGGCCAGCAGGTTCCGGAAGGTCTGGGCGGCTTCGTGCAGCGCGGCGTAGTCGGCGCCGTGGACGAAATCCTGGGTGATGACGCTGCTCTTGATGTTGCCGTGGTGGTAGCGGCTGATGCGCAGCACGGGCTTGTCGGTGCGGGCGTCGAACTCGCTGGCCACCTGGGGCGCGCCGCCGTTGGTGTGGCCCG
>JAGRFX010000494.1 GCA_020445805.1 Rhodocyclaceae bacterium | reverse complement strand
GCGCGGCGTGATGTGGTCCAGCGGCTGCTCGTGCGGGGTCGTCATGGGCGGGCCTCGGCGGTGGGAATGCCACTCATTGTAGAAACTCGGCTGCTGCGCCGCAGCAGACCTTGTCCACCGCTGCTCGCGGCGACGCGTTGAAGCTCGCAAAGGAGACTGGAACCATGAAACGCCTCGCCCTCATCACCTCCCTGGCCCTGGCCGCGGGCTTCGCGTCGGCGCAGAGCGTCGACGCGGAAGTGCGCAAGGTCGACACCGCGCAGGGCAAGCTCACGCTCAAGCATGGCGAGATCAAGAACCTCGACATGCCGCCCATGACCATGGTCTTCCGGGTGGCCAACAAGACCATGCTCGACGGCCTGAAGGCCGGCGACAAGGTCAAGGTGGACGTCGACAAGATCGACGGCCAGTACACGGTGGTTCGACTGGCGAGACCGTCCTGACGGCAGAAACATCCGCGGATTCGTAAGCACCTGTGCTCGCACAACAGGCGCCCCCGGTCGTGATCGTCTACACGACCGGCGTGTGGCGTTTGACCACTTGTTCACTGGGGCTCGTGCGCAAGGTCCGGCGAACGGCGAAGTGGAGGACACGCTTGCTTGCTCTGGTCGTGATGGGGCACCTTAGATTGGGTGGAACGCCGCACTGACGCGAGCCGACC
>JAGRFX010000493.1 GCA_020445805.1 Rhodocyclaceae bacterium | reverse complement strand
GCACCCACCAGTTCGGCGATGCCCTCGGGCGCTGGGCCGATGCCGTGGGCACAGGCCAGGCGGCCGATCCCTCGCATTACCTGGCGATGCAGGACGACACGCGTGCCATGCAGGCGTCCATTGCCGAACTGCAGCAACGCCTGGAAACGGCGCACCGTGAGGCCGACCGCCTGCGCGCCGAACTGGCCCATGTGCACGACATGGCCGATTCCGATGCGCTCACGGGGCTGCCGAACCGCCGCAGTTTCGAGCGCCGCATGGCGGCCTGCCTGCGGGACGACAGTGCCACGCACTGCCTGGTGCTGACCGACATCGACCACTTCAAGAAAGTCAACGACAGCTACGGCCACCTGTTCGGCGACCAGGTCCTGCGCAGCGTGGCGCGTGGACTGCAGGCCTGCCTGGACGAGAGTCAGCTCGTGGCCCGTGTTGGCGGCGAGGAGTTTGCCATCATGGTGCCGGCGTCGCTGGCCCATGCGGCACAACTGGCCGAACGCATCCGCCTGACGGTGGCCGGCAGTCGCATCCGCCGCCGAGACGGCGGGCAGGTGGGCCAGATCACGGTGTCGCTGGGCGTGGCCGCACGACGGCCAGGTGAGGCGGCGGAGGCCTGGTTCGAACGCGCCGACCGTGCGCTGTACGCCGCCAAGCATGGCGGCCGC
>JAGRFX010000492.1 GCA_020445805.1 Rhodocyclaceae bacterium | reverse complement strand
GACAGATATGAAGCGATACTTCCGAGACTGAAGCTGATTTCCAGCATCTCCGACGAGGAGCGCTTGGAGGTGAGAGCGGAGCTTGAGAAGGTCTATGCGGCGGTCGACCGGGTCGGGGCGGAAGCGCAGATGGATTCACTGACTGAAGTCGCCCAGACACGAAACGACCTGAAGCGCCAGCAGGATCTTCAGAAGTGGATTGCCTCCGGCCTGTTCGGCTCCATCGCGCTGCTCCTGGGAATCGCCGCGGTTCAGAACCGCTTCCTGCGCAAAGCAAACCGCGAGGCGATCCTGAATGCGGAAGGTTTTGCCCATCTCGCCCACCACGACAGCCTGACGGGCCTGCCCAACCGGATGGCCTTCAATGGTGAGTTTGCCCGGGGAGCCGCCCGGTGCGCGCAGCCGGGCGCGGCAAGCATCGCGGTGCTTGCCATAGATCTGGACGGGTTCAAGGCTGTCAATGACCGGCTGGGGCATGCCACGGGTGACGCCCTGCTCAGGCAGGTGGCCGATCGCATGTCTGCGACCTGCGCCAAGTTTGCCAACAACATCATGACGGCCCGCCTTGGGGGGGATGAATTCGTCGTCATGCTCGATGCAGCGGACGGCCCTGAATCGGTCATGCAACAGGCCGAGGAACTGCGCAAAGTCCTGTCCGCGACC
>JAGRFX010000491.1 GCA_020445805.1 Rhodocyclaceae bacterium | reverse complement strand
CAAGACTCTAGTGAAATTACGCAGACACTTTCCTAGTGGATACCATAAGGTCCATGCTCAAGCTGGCGCACCGCCGGCCTGTCGAGGTTTCCCGTGAAGATGTCCGACCGGCTCCGCGAGCAGATCGAGGAGCAGATCGCCACCGGCCAGCTGCCCCCGGGCAGCGCGCTCGACGAGGTGGCGCTGGCCACGCAGTTCGGCGTGTCGCGTACGCCGGTGCGCGAGGCCCTGATCCAGCTCACCGCCGAAGGCCTGGTGGAGCTGCGACCGCGCCGGGGCGCCGTGGTGGCCAGCGTGGGCCCGGCGCGGCTGCTGGAGATGTTCGAGGTCATGGCCGAACTCGAGGCCATGTGCGCCCGTTTGGCGGCGCGCCGCATGAGCGAGTCGGAACAGGCCGAACTGCTGGCCGCGCACCGCGCCTGCGAGGCCGCGCGCGGCGACCCCGACGCCTACTTCTACTGCAACGAGCGCTTCCACAACGCCATCTACGCCGGCAGCCACAACGGCTTCCTGGCCGAGGAGGCGGCCGCGCTGCAGCGCCGGCTGCGCCCGTACCGCCGTCTGCAGCTGCGCGTGCGCGACCGCATGACCAACTCCTTCGCCGAGCACGAGGCCGTGGTGGCCGCGCTGCAGGCCGGCGACGCTGCAGCGGCCGGGAATGCG
>JAGRFX010000490.1 GCA_020445805.1 Rhodocyclaceae bacterium | reverse complement strand
CCGACGCCGCTGCGCAACAGCCTGCGCAACCTGGCCAACCACTCGGTCTTCGGCGTGGGCTTGTACCTCGCGGCGGCCGCGCTGGCGCAAGGTGGCGCGTGACACACCTGCACTTGTTGAACTTCATCAACTCTTTCGGAGCACCTTTCATGAGCAAGCTCGCCATCATCTATCACAGTGCCCACGGGCACACCGAATTCATCGCGCGCCAGGTGCAGGTTGGCGCCTTGGATGTCGATGGCATCGATGCCGACCTGGTCAAGGCCGAAGACATCGCCCGTACGCCCGACAGGCTCGTCGACTACGACGGCTTCATCTTCGGCTCGCCCACCTACCTGGGCGGCGTCAGCGCATCGTTCAAGGGCTTCATGGACGCCACCGGACGCCTGTGGCGTACCCAACAGCTCAAGGGCAAGCTGGCCGCCGGCTTCACCGTGTCGTCGCTGCCTTCGGGAGACAAGCAATCGACCCTGATGTCAATGTTCGTCTTCAGCATGCAGCACGGCATGCTGTGGGTCGGCAACCCCATCCTGCCCGAGCAGCACAGCGGCGTGCCCTACGACGAGGCAGCCAATCGACTGGGCTCGTGGTCGGGGTTGATGGCCCAGGCCGGGCACTCCGCACCCGCGGATTCGTTTGTTGCGGGGGATGTCAAGAGCGCGC
>JAGRFX010000489.1 GCA_020445805.1 Rhodocyclaceae bacterium | reverse complement strand
AAGGAGCTTGGCTACGACAAGGCCGGCATCTCCAACTACGGTGACATCTGGGGCATGGTGACGTGGACTGAGAAGAAGGGCGCAATCGCACCGGAAGACCAGACCCTGCACCTCGTTCAGGCGTCGCAGACCAGTCTCGGCGGCTTCATGGCCTTCTGTACCACGCAGGGCCTGCTCCGCTCCAAGGGCATCGGCAAGGACTCTACCGAGATCGAGGTCCATGCTGAGGCCCGGTCGAAGGGCTCCAACAAGTACACCAACTTCAGCTTCCACCCCGTGAAGTGAGTGTGACCCGGCCCCCATGAGGGGCTGGGACCCTGCCCCAGTAGCTCAGTTGGTAGAGCAGCGCACTTGTAATGCGCAGGTCGTGCGTTCGAGTCGTACCTGGGGCACCACCAAGACCACACAGTCAGGAATAATAATAATGTTGTGGGTACTCGCAGATACTGAAACAACAGGGCTCGACACCGACCCCACAGCACGGATGTGTGAGGTCGCGTACATGATCGTTGACGATGACCTCAACGTCGTACGGTCTGGTGGTGGTGTCATCAACCCTGGATGCAGGATTCCCCCGGCCACCAGCGCCGTCCACGGTCTCACCGACCGGGACGTAGCGGACGCCCCGTCCGCCGATGAGTACTTCTGGTCAGAGTTTGGCAACA
>JAGRFX010000488.1 GCA_020445805.1 Rhodocyclaceae bacterium | reverse complement strand
ACCGCCGAGGCCATGCAATGGCGCGCGTTTGGATCGATATTGTTGGAGCGGAAACCCGCCTTGTACAGCTTGGAAGCCGCGTAGCCTTCGTAAATTGTCCATTGCCCTGACCCGAACATGCCTACGCTTGAAGTAAGTTCTTCGGGCGGCCGCCCTTTGTTGACTTCAAGATCCTTGGCGATGGCGGCCTTCCACTTTTCCGCCATGATGTCGAACGCTTCATCCCAGGATACCGGCTCGAAGTCTCCCTCCTTGTCAAACTTGCCATTCTTTTTGCGCAGCAGCGGCTGCGTCAGCCTGTCGTCGGCGTACATGATCTTGGAAAGGAAGTAACCCTTGATGCAATTCAATCCACGGTTGACTGCAGCATCCGGGTCACCCTGCGTCGCAACTACGCGACCATCTTTGGTACCGACCAGCACGGAGCAGCCAGTACCACAGAAGCGGCAAGGCGCCTTGTCCCAACGCACGCCGTTATCGGCTTCTTCGGCAATCACTTTCATACCTGGAATGGCAATGCCGGCAGCAGCGGCAGTGGCCGAGATAGCATTTGTCTTTATGAACTCACGACGCGACTGTTTCATTCTTTTGAATCTCCTCCGGTAGAAGCTCATTATCGATATTGGTAGTAAACAACCGACGAGGAAGCGACCCCATGAAGTCTC
>JAGRFX010000487.1 GCA_020445805.1 Rhodocyclaceae bacterium | reverse complement strand
TGGAGGTCGAATCCGAACATGGCAATCCAGTGCGCCGATTGTGTCGCGTCCAGCCGGGCCGCCCCAGGACGGGACATGTCCGTGCTGCCGCGGGTGCGGCCCGGGTTCGCCGGCTGCGGCATGATCGCGGTATCGTCCATGCCGCAGGAGCCGCCCTCGATGCCATCAACCCCTTTTGCACGCCAGGCCGCCGCGCTGCTGTGGCAGCACCGCAATGCCGGCACCACGCTGGACACGCTGCCAGCCGCACTGCGGCCGGCGGACATCGCGGCCGGCCACGCGATCCAGGCTGAACTGCCGGCCGTGTCCGGCCAGCCGGTCGCGGGCTGGAAGATCGCCGCGACCAGCGCCGCCGGGCAGGCCCATATCAACGTAGGCGGGCCGCTGCCCGGTCGCATCCTGGCGTCGTTCGTCTACGCCGTCGGCGAGCGGGTGCCGCTGCAGGGCAACCGCATGCGCGTGGTGGAGCCGGAGTTTGCGTTCCGGCTGGGCGCGGATCTGGCGCCACGCGATCGCCCGCGCACACAGGAAGAGGTCTTCGCGGCCGTGGCGTCGCTGCATCCGGCATTCGAGGTGCCCGACTCGCGCTTCGGCGACTTCACCGTCGTCGGTGCAGCGCAGCTGCTGGCGGACGACGCGTGTTGCGGCAACTTCGTGTTCGGATCC
>JAGRFX010000047.1 GCA_020445805.1 Rhodocyclaceae bacterium | reverse complement strand
ACTATTTCGACAGCACCGGCGGCTTCGACGCCGCGGGCTTTGCGGCCGCCCTCGGCGACACCAGCCGATCGCTGCTCGGCACCGAGCAGCACGACTGGCTTGCCGGCCAGCTGGCGGCCTCCACGGCCACCTGGCAGGTGCTGGGCCAGCAGGTGCTGATGGCGCGCATGGACATTCCGGCGCCCGTGGCCCTGCAGGCCATCGGTTTCAGCGACTACGCAGCCCTGCTGGCCAAGGCGCAGGTCGCGCCCGAAACGCTCACCGCCGAAGAGGCCGCGATCCTCGCCCAGCCCGCCATCCCCTACAACCTCGACGCCTGGGACGGCTACCCGGTCGATCGCGAACGGGTGCTCGGCGCGGCCAGGAGCCTGAACCGCAACCTGGTCGTGCTGGCCGGCGACACCCACAATGCCTGGGCCAGCGAGTTGCGAGACGCCAACGGCGACGCCGTGGCGGTGGAGTTCGCCACCGCTTCGGTCTCTTCGCCGGGACTCGAGGAGGTGCTGCCCGGCGAAGACCCGGCGGCCCTCGCTGCCGGCCTGGTCCAGCTCATCGAGCCCCTCAAGTACGCCGAGACCTCCCTCCGAGGCTTCCTGGAGCTGACCGTGTCCCCGAACGAGTGCCGTGGAACCTGGCATTTCATCGACACCGTCAAAACCCGGGACTATGCCCTCGTCACGGGGTCGGCGCTGAAGACCACGGCCGGAGCGGCACGACTCGAACCCGTCTGAGTGTCAGTCCGGTTCTTACGACGAAAGTCAGAGCCGAACGATTGACTTTGCCTCGAATCGTCGCAGAATTCATGGCTCGTCATGCACAGCGGGGCCCACCGAGATGATCTTCTTTCAGCTCTTCTCGAACGATCCGAAGATCGTCACGCGAGCCGCCGGCGAGTACCTGTTCCGCTCCGGCGACCACGGCGACCGCATGTATGTGCTGACCGTGGGCAGCGCCGAGGTGGTGGTCGCCGACACGGTGCTTGAATCCCTGGAACCGGGCGCCATCATCGGCGAGACCAGCGTCATCGAGCCGGGTCCGCACATGGCGGCGGTGCGCGCCCTCAGCGACTGCGAGTTCGTCGAGATCGATGCGGCCCGATTCGAGTTCCTGGTGGCCCAGATGCCCCATTTCGCCACCTCGGTCCTCAAGTCCACCACGCGCCGGCTGCGCGCGATGGACCGGCGCCTCGCCGCCTCCGTGCCCCCGCCCGCGCCGCTCGCGACGCCCGGCAGCCAGCCGTCTGCGAACTAGCCGCGCGGGCCTGCGCTGTATCGCGGAGAACAGCGGCCGAGACGCGATCCGGGTCGCCTTGATGACAGTTTGTAACTTCTCGCGCTTTTGTTTCGGCCGCGCAAGACGCGCGCGAGGCGCCGCAGTATATTCGCCGAAAAAATAACGAAGATCCTGCCTCAGGGCGGACGGGAGTGAGACCCAGGCCTGCGCGATGCCCGTCATCGCGCGGATCGGAAGCACGGCCCAGTCGCGGAGGTATCGCCATGATCTTCTACCAGCTCTACTCCCAGAATCCCCAGATCGTGAAGTGCAAGGCCGGTGAGGCCCTCTTCGAGCCCGGCGACCCCGGCGAGGCCATGTACGTCCTCGCCTTCGGCAGCGCCAAGTACGTGGACATGGCGGGCCACGCCGAGGCGATCGCCCCCGGTGGCGTGGTCGGCGAAGCCTGCATGGTCGAGGCGGAGCCCTATCGCTCGCGCGTCGTCGCCGTCGAAGACTCCGAGTTCGTCCGGATCGACCGCCAACGCTTCATCGACCTGGTGTCACGCATGCCCGAGTTCGCGCTCGAGGTCCTGCGGGTCGCCGCGCGGCGCCTGCAGCCCGCTGCCAGCGTCGTCATCGCCTGAGCACGCACCGCGGTTCGACCTTGCCCGGGCCGGACGCAATCAGCGTCCGATCCGGCCGGCGGCTCCGACCCGGCCTGGCCTGACCGGAGCCGCCGCCACGGTCTCCCGCCCTAGCGGGACTGCGCCGCGTAGATGCTGACGGTGCCCGTGATCTCGTTGGCCACCACCACCAGGGGACGCCCGATCGGGCTCTCGTTCGCCGCCACGAAATCGATCACCTCAGGCCCGCTGTCCGGACCGACCGCTTCCTGGGCGAAGTTGCGGTTGTTGAGGTAGTCGAGGATCTCAGGCCGCGTCGGGTCGCTCAGGTCGACGACGACGAATCCGCCGATGCGCTCCAGGCCGATGAATCCGTAGGTACGGCCGTCGATGACGCCGGTCGCTGCCGCTTCGGGCTCGGGTCCCTTGTTGTCGCTCCGGGTCTCGAAGGTGTTCTCGGCGTTGTCCGAGTTGAAGTTGTCCGGATGCAGCGCGGCCGTGATCTGCTCCAGGGCGTCGCCGCTGTCATACACCAGCTGGCCGTTCTCGCCATCCCACACCGAGAAGGAGCGTGCGCCGAAGGCATAGGCCGTCGTCTGCTCCGAGGGCGCCCCGGGGAACGCCGTGGTCACGGTCAGGCGGCCGGCCAGGGCATTGTCACGGGCGGGCCCGAAGGACGCATCGCTGGTCGAGGCGCGCAGGCGGGACTCTTCCGCGAGGCCCGGGTAGTCGCGGGCATCCCCCTCGTTGGCCGACAGCACGTAGGAATGACCGTCGACCCGGAAGGCGGCGATGCCGTCGGGCTGGTACATGCCGAACACGTTCGGCCAGGACTCGATATGGATGCCGCCATCGCGATCGCTGGCGTCCAGCCCGTTGCCGGGCAGGGAATGATCCTTGTAGCCCAGGGCGTCGATGCGCAGGACGCGCAGCTGCTCCAGGTCCAGCACGGCGATCGCGTTGTTCTCCTGCAGGGAGACCCAGGCGCGCTTGCCGTCCTTCGACACCGTGATGTATTCCGGCTCGAGATCCAGCGAAGGCAGGGGCGAGCCGAAGATCCGCACGTCCGCCGGCAGCTCGGCGGCCCGTGCGCCCTGCGGGTCGAACTCCGCGAAGCCCAGGGTCGTGACCTGGATCCGGTTGCGCGGCAGCAGATCGACGATCGACACCGAGCCCGGCGGATCCACGTCGCCGGGGAGATATCCCGAGGGCTCGCCCTCGTTGGCGACGAGGATGCGCTTGCCATCGGGCGTGAAGGTGACCATGTCGGGCCCGGCGCCCACCGGCACCGCGCGCAGGTGGCTGCCTCCGGGCGAGAACAGGACCAGATTGCCGATCTCGGTTCCGTCCTCGACCACCGCGGCCACCAGGCCCTTGCCCACGCTCACGCTGGTGACCTCGCTGCCGTAGGGCGACAGGTCGATGCGCTTGAGCCGCCGGGGCGCGGTGGGGTCGGACACGTCCACGATATCCACCGAGACGTCCGAGGCGTTGGTCACGTAGAGCTTGTCCCCCTTCATGGCGGCGACTTCACCGGACGTCAGTTCCAGGACCGGATCGGCCAGACCCGTCGTGTAGCTGCCGATCAGTTCGAACTTCGGATGGTCGGCCGCACCGGCGCCCGCGGCGCAAAAACCCGCCAGACAGCCGGCGACGAGGCCGGCCATGGTCTTGCGCTGGAAGGACATCAGACGCGACGCGACGGCCGCACGATCCACCTTGCCTTTCTGCTTCATGCTTGCTCCTGTTTGGTCTTGTGGGCGGCTTGACGGCCTGGACGGCGACGTCCACGGCGAGGGGGCGCCGCCCGGCCTGCGCCGCCGGCCGAACGGGGCGCGAGCGCGATGGGGGACGCTCCCAGTGCCGACCCCGCGGCGGGGTCGTCTGCCCCAGGGGCGGCGAGCCGCCGCGACCCGCTGTCAGGGCGCTGTAACAAGCCACCGCTATCTTGCCGCTCGTGTCTTACCCGAACGTTTCAGTTTTGTTGACGCCCAGACTTCCCCTCCTTGTCGGCGCAGTGGCATGCACGGCGCTTGTGGCGCTGTCCGGCTGCTCGCTGAAATCCGTCGCGCTCCACCAGATCGCCGATGAGCTGGCATCGCAGGACAACGGCGACGAAGAAGACCTGGAACTCGCCCGCGACGCGAGCGCCTTCTACCTGAAGTTTTCCGAGTCGGTGCTGTTCCGCCAGCCCGATCACGCCGCCCTGGCCGAATCGGTGGCGTCGGGCTTTGTGCAGTACGCCTATGCCTTCGTCGCCAACCCGGCCGATCGAATCGAACAGGCCGACGCCCGTGAAGCCGCGCGCCTGCGGCAGCGCGCCGGGCGCCTCTACGATCGGGCGCGGCGCCATGCCCTGAGGGCCCTGGCGGCGAACGATCCCAGCTTTAACGAAACCCTGGACGACCTGGCCAGCCCCGACCGGCTGGTCATCCCGCCCTCGCGTGTGGGGCTCGCCTATTGGGCGGCCGCCGCGTGGGGCGGACTGATCTCGCTCTCCAAGGACGACCCGGAGGTGGTCGCCGACCTGCCCCTGGCGATTCACCTGGCCGAACGCGCCTGGGCAGCCGATCCGGCCTGGGGCGATGGTGCCCTCACCGGCCTGCTCGCACGCTTCGAATCGAGCCGCCCGGGGGGCGATCCGGCGCGGGCGCTGGCCCTCTACGACCAAGCCATCGGCCAGGCGGGCGAGCGCTCGATCAGCCCGCTGCTGGCCAAGGCCGAGGGCTATGCCCAGGCGACCGGAGACCGGGCCCTCTTCGAACACCTGCTGGGCGCCGCGCTGGCGCCACGGCCCGCGACATCGAATGGCCACGCGCTCGAGGACCAGGTCGTGCGCCAGCGGGCGCGCTGGCTGCTCGAGTCGGCGGACGACCTCTTCTGACCATCGCCTTCCCAACACGGAACCCTGACCGATGCGCCACCTGATTGCGCTCCTGCTTGGATGCCTGCTGCTCGCCACCGCGGGCGCGGCCGACCCGAAACTGCGGATCGGCACCCTGGCGCCGAAGAACTCCCTCTACTACCAGCAGCTGATCGAGCTGGGCGAGGCCTGGCGCTCGGCCCAGGGTGGCAACGCCAGGTATATGGTCTACCCCGATGGGGGCCAGGGCGGCGAGGCGGAGATGGTCCGCCGCATGCGCATCGGGCAGCTCCAGGGCGCGCTGCTGTCGGTCGTCGGCCTGCGCGAGATCGAGCGCTCGATCGCCGCCCTCCAGTCGATGCCCCTGATGTTCCGCAGCTGGGAGGAGGTGGACTACGTCCGCGAGCAGATCCGCCCTGCGATGGAGCAGAAGTTCCTCGAGAAGGACTTCGTCGTCCTCGCCTGGGGTGATGCCGGCTGGGTGCGCTTCTTCTCGAAGGATCCGGCCTTCGCGCCCGGCGACTACATCGGGATGAAGTTCTTTGCCTGGGGCGGCGAGTTCGAGCAGCAGGAGATCATGAAGAGCCTGGGCTATACCCCGGTGCCCCTCGAGACCGCCGATGTCCTGCCGGCGATCCAGACCGGGATGATCAATGCCGTGCCGTCCACGCCCTACTTCGCGCTGGCCAGCCAGATCTACCGCAATGCCCCCAACATGCTGGATCTCAACTGGGCGCCCATCGTGGGTGCCCTGGTGGTCACGCGAAGCGCCTGGGAACAGATGAGCCCCGAGGGCCAGGCAGCCCTGCGCGCGTCCGGGCTGGCCGTGGGCGAACGCATCCGCGCCCAGGCGCGCAAGGAAGTGGATGGCGCCGTCGAGGCGATGGTCAAGCGTGGTCTGGTGGTCAATGAACCCGACCCGGACCAGCGCAAGGCCTGGCAGGCGCTGGCCGCCGAGCTCTACCCCCGGATCCGCGGCACCCTCGTCCCGGCCGAGACTTTCGACGAGGTGCTCGCCCACCTCGAAGCCTATCGCGCCGGGCACAAGGCCAACTAGGGTGACGGCGGCGAATTCCTCGGCAGCGCTCCACACGGGCGGATGGCGGCTGCCGCGCTGGGCAGGCGGACTCGCGCCGGGCCTCGCGGCGGCGGCGCTGTTCATGATGCTGGTGGTGCCGGTCGCCGAATTGCTGCTGCGACCGACGCTGTCCACCGGGATCGAGAATGCGCCCATCCTGGTGCAGCACTTCGGGCTGGTGCTGGCCATGTTCGGGGCCATCGTGGCGGAGCGAGGGGGCCACCTGGTCGCCCTCGGCAGTTCCTTCGCGAACGCGGCCCATCCCTGGGTTCGCCAGGGGACCCAGTGGCTCGCCCATGCCGGCTCCGGCCTGGTCTGCGGGACGCTCGCTTTCACCAGCGGCCAGTTCGTCGCGACCGAGTTCGCCTTTCCGCAAGTGGTGGCCTACGGCATTCCTGCCTGGCTCTTCCAGGCCACGATGCCGCTCGGCTTCACCTGGCTGGGGGTCGCCATCGCGGCGCGCACCTGTCGGGCGACCCTCGCGGGCCTGGCCATGGGCCTGGCCTTCACGGGCCTCGGTGCCTTCCTGGCCTTTCAACTGGGCGACCAGGAGTTGCCCTTCTGGCTGCCGATGGCAGGGCTGCTGGCCCTGCTCGCCTGCGGTGCGCCGATCTTCGCCGTCCTCGGGGGCCTCGCCCTGGCCCTGTTCTGGTCCGAGGGGCAGCCGCTGGCCGCCGTTCCGCTGAGCCATTACCAGATCACCGTCAACCCCTCCCTGCCGGCGCTGCCGCTGTTCACGCTGGCGGGGCTGGTCTTCGCACGGACGGGCGCCGCCGCCCGCCTCGCCGACCTGTTCACCGCCCTGTTCGGCGAGGGTGCGGTGGGCACCGTGATCGCAGTGGCCGTCCTGTGTTCGATCTTCACGGCCTTCACGGGGGGCAGTGGGGTCACGATCCTGGCCCTGGGCGGGCTGCTGCTGCCGCTCTTGGTCCGCACCGGCTATCCCGAGCGGCTGGGCATCAGCCTGGTCACCAGCTCGAGTGCGCTGGGCGTGCTGATCGCGCCCTCCGTACCCCTCATCATGTACGCGATCCTGGCGCGGGTGCCGATCAATGCCATGTTCCTCGCCGGCCTCGTTCCGGCCGTGATCATGGTGGTCGCGCTGCTGTGGATCGGCGGCTACCTGCGCGTGGCCAACGCCCGGGCCGAGCGCCATCGTCCCGACCTGGGCCACATCCGTTCGGCCGCGTCGAAGGCGCGCTGGGAGATCGCCGCCCCGCTGGTGGCCATCGGTTCCCTGGTGAGCGGACTGGCCACCCCGACCGAGAGTGCCGCGCTCACCACCGCCTACGCCCTGTTGACCCAGTCGATCGCGCACCGCGAGATCGATGGCCGCAAGCTCGTCGAATGCCTCGTGGAATGCGCCCAGGTCATCGGCGGGATCATGCTGATCCTCGGCATGGCCCTGGGCCTCACCAACTACCTGGTGGACGCCGGCATACCCGACCAGGCCGTGGACTGGGTGCAGGCCGCGCTGCCCGACAGGGTCGCCTTCCTGATCGCCCTGAACCTCTTCCTGCTGCTGGCCGGCGCGCTCATGGAGATCTACGTCGCCATCACCGTGCTGGTCCCCATGCTGCTGCCCATCGCGCTGAGCTACGGCATCGACCCGATCCACTTCGGGGTGATCTTCCTGGCCAACATCGAGATGGGCTTCCTGTGCCCGCCGGCCGGCATGAACATCTACTTCGCCTCGGCCATGTACGGCAAGCCGGTGCGCTTCATCGCCGCCTCGGTCGCCCGTGCCGTGCTGGCCATGCTCATCGGCACCCTGATCATCTCCTTCCTGCCTGCGGTGGCGACCGCCCTGCCCCGGGCCATGGGATTCATGTAGTGCCCACCAGGGCCCGCTCCGCGGCCGACCGCCCATCGAAGCCAGGGCCTCGGGCGAGCGGCTTCGCCGCGATCCGCGCATACGGTCATACCGTTTTGTCAAGGACGGGGTTTTCCACAGAAGGTGTGGACAAATCCGCTGCAAAGGCGCGGATACCTCTGATTCCGTGGGGATTAGCACCGTGCTCAATTTCGCGGCACCCCCATGTCAGCCCCATGAACTTCTTGTGACACGACATGCGTCTTGACACAAATGCCGCTGTCCGGAGGCCCCTGCCTGCCCCAGCCAAGCCTGCCACCCCCGGGTCCCGACCCCCATGAGCCCGCCCAATCCCCATGAGGCCAGCTACGGTTCGGACGCCCATGGGCTGGTCTGGGCCTATGCCTTCTTGCCTGGCGCCCGCGCGACCCGGATCGATCTGGCAGCGATCCCTCAATGGGCAGACCTGTGTGGAGATGCGCCTGACGCGCCCTTCTACTGGCTCCACTTCGCCTGGGCCAACGTGGCCTCAGAGACCTGGATGCGCGAACACCTGCGACTGCCCACGGCCTTCTACGACACGGCGCGGCACGGCGCCGCCTCGACCCGCCTCGAGCAGGAAGGCGACGCGCTGCTGGCGGTGCTCCACGACATCCTCTTCGACTTCAGCTTCGACAGCTCTGCGGTGTCCACGGTGCACCTGTGCATCCTGCCGAGGCTGCTGGTCAGCGCCCGGGTCAAGCCCCTGCGCTCCATCGACCGTCTGCGCCACGCGGTCGAGCGCGGCGCCCGCTTTCGATCCCCCACCGACCTGCTGGTCCACCTGCTGCTCGAGCAGGCCAGTGCCCTGGTAGACATCGCCCGCCAGTCCAGCAGCCGGGTCGATGGCATCGAAGACACCCTGCTGGCCAACCGCCTCGCCGTCAGTCGCAGCGAGCTGGGCTCGCTGCGCCGCATCCTGGTCAGGCTTCAGCGCCTGCTTGCGCCCGAGCCGGCGGCCCTGTTCCGGCTGCTGAACCGGCCGCCGGCCTGGGTCGCCGAGCGGGACATCGCCGAGCTGCGTCAGGCGGCCGAGGAATTCTCCGCGGCCACCGCGGACGCCGCCGCGCTGGTGGAGCGGGTCAAGCTGCTGCAGGAGGAGGTGGCCGCCCGGCTCAGCGAGCAGACCAACCGCAACCTCTTCGTGCTGACGATCGTCACGGTGATGGCCCTGCCCATCAGCCTCGTCGGCGGGCTTTTCGGCATGAACGTGAAGGGCATTCCCCTCTCGGAGAGCGAGCACGGCTTCGCGATCATCATCGCATTGCTGATCGTCGTCACGCTGCTGCTCGCGCGCTTCGCCTTCAGCCGCAGTCGCGATCGCTGAGTCGCGCGGCGCCGCCCTGGCGCATGGCAGCCGCGGGAAGGCTCAGGGGGACCCGCCGAGGCGGCGCAGGAGGGCCGCCGCCTCCGGGCGGTCCGGCGCCCGCTCGCTGAGCCCGGCCAGCAGATGGCGGGCGGCGTCCGGGTCGATCCCCGCCAGGGCTTCCGCCATCCGCAACAGCGGATCGTAGGCGGGGCGGAACCGGGGGCTCAGGTCCAGCACCCCGAGCAGGGGCGACTCGACCTGGGCCAGCATGCGCCGCACATCCGGTGTCGGACGCACCTGCTGGCCGATGGCGAGGAAGCGGTCGCGGGCGCGCCAGTACCCGACCAGCGCCTCCGCGCCCCCCTCCGGCGGGGTCGACAGCACCCCCGAGGGCGATGCGTCGAGGGCACCCAGCAGGGCATCGAGCCGCTGGGCCGGCGTTGCTTCCGGCGCATAGGTGGCCCGTGGCGCGCGATAGACCACCACCGGGCGGTCATCGGTGTTCAGGGGCGCGGCCGAAGCGAATCTGGACAGCGCCGGCGCATCCGCCACGATCATCCCCAGCACCGAGAAGGCGTCGTCGAAACCGTAGGCCCGAGGGTCCGTCGGGCCACCCGCGGCCAGGGCCGCACGCACCCGGGCCGGATCGACGGGCGCGTCGCCGGCATGCCCCACCAGCCCGATGACGGGCGTCTCGACACTCAGGGTCGCAAGCACTGCGACCGCGCCCGGGAAGGCCTTCTGAAAACTGGCGACGACGCTGCGCAGGCTCGCCAGATCGAGCTGGTGCAGGGGCAGCCACTGGCACATCAGCCCGCCCGGTGCGAGCCGCTCGCGGGCCGCCCGGAAGTGCTCGACCGTGTAGAGCAGCCCGGAACCGCTGCGGGCCGGATGAAAGTTGTCGGCGACGATCAGGTCGTAGTGCGCCCGGCCCGCCCTCAGAAAGCGCCGGGCGTCGGCCTGCACGACCCTCAGATGGGCGCCGCCCGCCTCGGTACCCGTCGCCTCGCGAAATCCCTCGGCGGCATCGATGACACCGGAGAGCAGCTCGACGGCGGTCACTGAGCGGCCGGGATCCTCGGCCGCAACGGCCGCCGTGACCCCGGTCCCGAGCCCCAGGAACAGCAGCGTCCGCGCCTCGCCGTGCAGGAGCATCGGCAGCAGGGCCTGGCGTCCGTCCGCATAGCGGGTCAGGCTGCTGCCCTCCTGCTGGCGGTTGTTGATGTGCAGGGTCATGACCCCACGAGCGTCCTCGACCACGCTGACCGAGGCGGCGACGCCTTCGTCCAGGCTCACCAGCCGGCCGCCCGGCGGTACGTCCACCAGGCCCGGCTCCGGCAGGAACAGGACGCCCGCCGCCAGCGCGCTCGCGAACCCGGCCTGGGCCCACGACCGCCAGACCCGCGCCGGGACCAGCAGCAGGTAGCCGGCCGCCATCAGCAAAAGCCCACCGCGCGTTCCGAGCGCCTGCAGGAGCAGCACGCCCACCAGCACCGGCGCCACGGCGGCGCCCAGCGTATTGGCGGCCAGGGCGCGCCCCAGCGCCAGGCCGTCGGTCCGGCTTTCCCGCGTGAGGTGACTGAAGAGGGCCCCCATGACCAGCGTCGGCAGCAGGAACGCGCAGGCCGCCAGGACCGCCTCGACCCCCAGCGCCGCGCCCACACCGCCCAGGCCGGACTGAAGCCCCCCGATCCACTCGGCATGCCGAGGCGCCGTGAGCGACAGCAGGGCGAGGCTCGCCAGGCAGGCCATGGCCAGCGCCTGGAGCAGCCGCGCACGGGTCCGCACGGGATCGCCGCCCGGCGTGCCCTGCCCGCTCCATCGGGCATATGCCGCCGCGCCCAGCGCGGTTCCGACCAGGTAGACGGCGAGGAGGTTGGCATAGGTGAAGACCGTGTTTTCCGCCACCTGGCTCAGCACGCGGACGACCAGCACCTCGTAGCCGATCCCGAGCAGACCGGTGGCGAACAGCAGCGCGCTCCATGGCGCACGGGACGTGCCGGCGGCCTCTTCGGCAGCACTGCGACGCGTGCCATCAAGCCAGCCAATGGCCATCAGCGCGCACAGGGCGTTGGCCGCCGCGGCGCACAGGGCGGTGGTCGTCAGGCCCAGCTGCGGCACCAGCAGATAGGCGGTCGCCAGGACACCGAGGACGGCGCCCGCCGTGTTGGCCGCGTAGAGGCCGGCCACCCGCCCCCCGGGCCTGTCGGGCTCGGCGAGGGCCCGCTCCATGGCCGGCAGGGTGGCGCCCATCGCGGCGGTAGCGGGCAGCAGCACCAGGAAGGTCCCCGCGAAGGCCACGCTCCAGTGCCAGACGACGGAAGGCTCGGGTCCGATCAGCGCCAGCAGCGCCGCGCCGAAGGGCCCCAGGCCGACGGCCAGCAGCAGCGCCCACAGGGCAATGAGGCCCTCGGCCGCGGCATACCAGCGCCCCGGGTGCGGACTCGCTTCGATGCGTCGCGCCAGACCCCGCGCGCCCACCGCCAGGCCACCGAAGAAGGCCGCGATGACCGCCAGCAGGGCGACGGTCTCGTGGCCCAGCCACTGGGCGCACTGGCCCGTCCACACGATCTGGTAGCCCAGGCCGGCAAAGCCGGAGCCGAACATCAGCAGCCGCGCGCGCGCGGCCCTGGCCTCCGGCCACGGCCGGGCCGGAGCGACCGTCGCCAGCGCGCCCGAGGCGTCCACGCCACTCACCCGCTGAAGGCGATCTTGTAGCCCCAGGAGTCCATCCGCGTCGGAATCGCGTTGAAGGGCATGGTGACGCGGATATCCCCCTTGTTGGGCGGCACCGCGTGCATGAGATAGCTGGGGAACATCACCAGATCGCCCGGCTCGGGTTGCGGGCTGATCCACTTCTCTGCGTTGTAGGCGTTGGTCGTGACGCCGGGGTGATCGTTCTTGAACGAATACTCCATGCCGCCCGGCGACTTCATGAACATGGTGCGCGAATCCGGGTGCGTCGGCGTCAGGTAGACCACGCCGGAGATGAAGCAGTTGGCGTGGTTGTGCATGGCCTGGCGGCCCCCCTTGTCCATCACGTTCACCCACATTTCCTTGAGCGACCAGCCCAGGCGCTCGCCGAACAGCAGGGTGCCGAATTCCACGACCCAGGGTGTCAGGCGGCCCGCCGCCTCCACCAGCAGGGGGCTGTCACCGGGGCGCAGCATGGCCGTGTGGACCAGGTTGCCGGAGGCATTGTTCTCCTGGGTGGCCTGGGCCATGAAGTGTTCCACCAGGCCGGCCACCAGGCCGGGCTCGAGGGCGCCGGGGACCCGCATGACCGGGGTCGGAAAGATGTCCTTGACTTCGGGCTGGGGCATGAACGGCATCACGTCGGGAGGGAGCGGGTCTGCCATGGTAGTCGGCGGTCGATGACGCTTCCGTGACAGCCCCGTTTCAGCGGTGTCCGCTGCGTGCCCCGGAGGACCGCAGCGCCCGGTTTGCGGCATCCGGATGACCGTCATGGTTCACGTCATCCGGCTGTCGTCACTTTGAAATGCGCGTTCCGCAAGCTGCCGGGGACGTGGACTTTCCACGTCGGCACTCTGCCACCCGCCCGAACAGACAAGAGGAAACAATGAGATTCAACCCGAGACTCTCCAGAGGTCATGCGGCGATCGCCGCAGCATTGGCGCTCGGCGCCGCACCGACGGCGGTCCTTGCGGACCGCGACCACGAGCATGATCGCAGCACCGACGGCACCTACGTCGCCGGTGACTTCCACAACCACACCACCTGCTCGGACGGCTCCACGTCGATGCAGAAGCTGGTGAAGAAGGTCACCGACAAGACCGAATCGCCCTGGGGCCTCGACTGGTTCGTCCAGGCCGGCCACGGCGGCAACGGCAACCGCAACTGCTCGCTGGTCGAGGACGAGACGATCGCCACCCCGGCCTATCCCTTCGTCGAGGGCACCGGCCCGAACACGACCTGGGCCAACAGCATCGGCGTGGACGCCGTCAAGGGCAACGTGGGCGGCACCGACACGCCCCTGTCCACCCAGGCCGATCCCCGGATGTGGCGCTGGCAGTCGGTGCAGGAGATCTCCTACCCGATCGCCGAATACCTCACCGCCCTCAAGGGCGTGCCGGTCTTCATGGGCGTCGAGTCCGTCGTGGCGGGCCACGAGCACACCTCCATGAGCGTCATCACCGGCCAGCTGCCGAACGCCATCTACCGCAACGCCCTGCCGACCACGCCGGGCTACACGCCGCTGGGCAACGCCACGGCGCTGGCCCAGTGGCTGTACTGCTTCGACCGCGGCGACACCGACACCAGCCGCGGCGGCGGCCAGGGCTGGGACTGCTCGGTTCCGGGCAGCGCCAACGAATCCGACGCGAGCTGGAACGCCACCGCCGCCAAGCTGATGCCGGCCTCGGGCGTCGGCAGCGGTGAGCTGGGTCACGCCAAGACGGTGGAAGGCCTGAAGTGGATGGCGGCCAACCACGCCACCGGCAGCTACTACGTGCCGGCCCACCTGGAGCGCGCCGGCCCCTTCAACCCGGACGGCAACAACGGCTTCAACGTCGAGCACCTGCGCAACTTCAACAACGCCGCACCGGCCGTGGCCTTCGGCTTCGAGACCCAGCCCGGTCACGGCGCCTCCGCCAACCGCGGCGAGTACCGTCCCGACCGCAACACCATTGGTGGCGTGCGCGTGGACTCCGTGGGCGGCACCACCTGGGGCGGCACCGGTGTCTACGGGGCCCAGGTCGGCGGCGTGTGGGATGCGCTGCTTGGCGAAGGTCGCAACTGGTGGTTCTTCGCCAGCTCCGACTGGCACAACCGCGGCAGCTTCGGTGCCGACGATCGCCGCTCGACCCAGGACTTCTACCCGGGCGAGTACCAGCGGACCTTCGTGATGGTTCAGCGCGACAAGCGCCACGGCAAGGACAAGCTCACGCCCCAGGCCATCGTCGACGGCCTGCGCAGCGGCAACAGCTTCGCCAGCTCGGGCCAGCTGATCGACCGCCTGGCCTTCTTCGCCTGCGCCGAATCGAAGCACAAGTCGGCACGCCGTGCCGACCAGGCCCTGGCTCGCCTGGTGCTGAAGGCCGCCAAGGGCAACACGGACGCCGAGGACGAGCTCAAGGCCTGCGCGACCATGGGCGAGAAGCTGGTTGTCCGCCCGGGCGACGACGTGGTGGTGGCGCTGGCGGTGCGCGATCCGAAGGGCACGAACTACTCGCCCTACGGCTTCGCCAACCCCTCCCTGGCCCAGATCGGCATGACGCAGCCGATCAACATGCCGGTGCTCGACCACGTGGACCTGATCAGCGGCCTGGTCACCGGCTATCGCAATCCGGCCGACGCCGACTACGCCGGCGCCTGGCCCGACAACTGGGTCGAGGATCCCGACATGGCGCGCGTGCCGGCGGCTGCCCGCAACGACTCGGCGGCCGTGGTCGCGACCTTCGACGCCAGCACCTGGGCCGAGGCCGGCGATGACGGCCAGTACAAGGTCATGGTCTACCACCTGGACTCGGTCACCGCCTCGCAGTACGTGCGCGTCCGCGGCACCAACCTGCCGCCTGCCGTGCCCTACGAGACCGACGCCGATGGCAACCCGCTGGCCGACATCTACACCAACGCCAACGACACCTCGAAGCTGACCATCCCGTGCCAGGCCACCGGCAGCAACGTCCCGGCCAACACCGACGACGTGCCGACCGGCGCCGCCCCGATCGACGGCTGCCCCGAGCACCTGCCGACCGTCAATGGCATCAAGTACGTGGCGTATGACGTGGCTGCGTGGGCCGATCTCTGGTTCTACAGCAACCCGATCTACGTCGAGGTGAAAGGTTCGACCCAGGTCGCCGGCGTCAACTGACCCTCCGGCCTGGCCACACCGTGCGCTGCCCGATGCCCGGGCAGCGCACGGTGTTTTCATTTAACGCTCCTGGCCGTCGGGCCGACCCGGCCCTGTCTTAAAACGGTCAAATTTCCGTATCAGAATCAGCGATCGCCCGATCTTCCGGCGCGCCGCGCCATCGCGCGACGCCCGCCCCCAGGTACCCCATGCCCGCATCCACGACCGGATCCCCCTTGCCCACGCTGCCCGTCCTGCCATCCGACACCGCCTCCGAGCAGGCGGACAGGCCTGCGCCCGCACGCGCCCTGAGCGCCGTGCTGCGCGAGCCCCTGGTGCACTTCCTGGCGCTCGGCGCCCTGCTGTTCGCCATCGATGCCCAGCTGAGCCCGGGGCGCAACCCGACGCACATCGTCATCGACGCCAGCGTGGACGAAACCGCCCGCGACACCTTCCGCGCCGCGCGGCAGCGGGAGCCGAATGCCGAGGAGCTGGCCGCCCTGCGCCAGCGCTGGCTGGAGAACGAGGTGCTCTATCGCGAAGGCCTGGCGATGCAGCTCGACAAGGGCGACGCCGCCATCCGCGACCGGGTCATCTTCAAGTCCCTGAGCGTCATCGACGCCCGCCTCACCCGCCCGGCCTACGCCGAAGCGACGCTGAGGGCCTGGTTCGAGGACAACCGCGGGCGCTACGACGAACCGGCCCGCTTCGATTTTCTCGAGGCCGTGCTGGCCGGCGAGCGCAGCGAAGCGGACATCCGCGCCCTGGTGGAGCGCCTCAATGGCGATCCGCGCGGCGAGACCGGCGCCTCGCTGCGGCGCTTCAAGGCCCGCCCGGCCAGCAACATCGAACAGAGCTACGGGGCCCCCTTCGCCGAGGCGCTGGCCGCCGCCACGCCCGGCCGGTGGCTGGCTGTCGCCGGCACCGGCGGATGGCGGGCGGTCCGGCTCGAGGCGCTCACCCCGCCCCGGCCGGCCGACTTCGAGACCCTGAAGAACGTGGTGCTGGCCGACTGGACCGATGCCACCATGGCCCGCCTGCGCAGTGAGGAAGTCGCCCGGCTGGCCCACAAGTACACCATCTCGGTCGAGGCGGACGCACCATGAGGCGGGTCGCGTGGCTGCTCCTCCTGCTGGTCGCGCTTTTCGCCGGACGCGCGTCGGCCCATGAACTCAGCATGGCCGAGCTGGAGATCCGCGAAACCGGCCCGGGCGCCTATGTGTTCTCGTGGCTGGGCGGCGGACGGGTGCCGGCGACCGATGAGCTGACGCCCCGCTGGCCTCGCGCCTGCCGCGGCGACGAGAACTGGGTGGCCTGCGAGGGGCCCATGGCGGGCCTGCTGCGCATCGATGGGATCGGCAAGAGCTACTCGGCCGTGCTGGTCAAGTTCCATGGCCGGGACGCTGCCCTGCACGTCTATCCGCTGACCGCCGCGCAGCCCACCGCACGCCTGGTGGACCTGGACAACGCCAGCCCCTTCGAGAGCGCGGCCGCCTATGCCAACCTGGGCATCGAGCACATCCTGTTGGGCTTCGACCACCTGCTCTTCGTGCTCGGCCTGCTGCTGATCGTGCGCGACCGCTGGATGCTGTTCAAGACCATCACGGCCTTCACCCTGGCCCACAGCATCACGCTGGCCGTCGCCACCTTCGGTGTGGCCCGGGTGGCCGCCGAACCCCTCAACGCTGCCATCGCCCTGTCTATCCTCTTCCTGGCGCCGGAGGTGGTGCGCCGCTGGCGCGGGCAGACCAGCTTTACGGTCCGTCACCCATGGATCGTCGCCTTTGCCTTCGGCCTGCTGCACGGTTTCGGCTTCGCCACCGGGCTGGCCGAACTGGGCCTGGCGCGCGAGCAGATCCCGCTCGCCCTGCTGATGTTCAACGTCGGGGTCGAGCTGGGTCAGCTGGGCTTCGTGCTGCTGATCCTGGTGCTGGGTCGCGCGGCTCGCCGGCTCGAATTCGATCGCTCACCCATCGCGCTGCGCCTGCCCGGCTACCTGCTGGGCAGCTTCGGGGCCTTCTGGACCCTCCAGCGCGTGGCCATTCTGCTCCGGGGACTGGTATGAAACGCCTGCATTGCCCTCCCGGGCCCACTGCTCTGCGCTGGCTGCTGGCCGCGGGGGCCGCAGCCCTGCCCCTGGCCGCCCTGGCCCACACCGATGGCGCGGAGGCGGCCGGTTTCCTGTCGGGCCTCGCCCATCCAGTCTCCGGCCTCGACCACGTGCTGGCGATGGTGGCCGTGGGCCTGTGGGGCGCCGTGCTGGGAGCCCCGGCGTTGTGGATCCTGCCGGTGGCCTTCCCGGTCATGATGGCCTTCGGCGGCCTGCTGGGCCTGGCCGGCCTGCCGGTCCCGGGCGTCGAGGTCGGGATCGCCCTCTCGGGCATCGTGCTGGGGGCCGCGGTGCTGGCCCAGCTGCGGCCCGGGCTGGTGGTCGCCACGCTGCTGGTCGCGGTGTTCGCGGTCTTTCACGGCCATGCCCACGGCACCGAGCTGCCGGCCGGTGCCAGTGGCCTGCTCTACAGCCTGGGCTTCGTCATTGCCACCGGGCTGCTGCACGGCGTCGGCATCCTGATCGGCGAGGCCCGCCGCTGGGGTTTCGGGCAGCGCCTGATCCGCACGGCCGGGGGCGGGGTGGCCGCAGCCGGCGTGTTCTTTCTGTGGAGGGCCCTGGCATGAGCGCGTCCACCCTGCGCGGCCTGATGGCGCTGGCGCTCGCCCTGGTCATGCCGGCGGCCCACGCGCACCTCACCCAGACCGGCTTCGGCGAGTTCTACGACGGCATGGCCCACCTGGCGGTGAGCCCGATGGACCTGCTGCTGGTGCTGGCCGCCGGCCTGCTGGCCGGACTCGCCGGCATTCCCGCCGCCCGCTTCACGGTGCTGGCCCTGCCCGCCGCCTGGCTGGCCGGCGGACTGCTGGCCCAGCGCTGGCCCGGCCTCGCCGGCGGCGAGTTCATCGGCCTCGTCCCGCTGGTCCTCACGGCGGCGCTGGTGGCGCTCGACGCCCGCCTGCGCCCGGCGGGGCTGCGGGTGCTGGTGGTCGGCGCCGGCCTGATCCACGGGGCAGCCAATGGCGCCGCCATGACCGCCGCGGGCGCCGGCGCCCTGTCCGTGCTCGGCGCGGCCACCGCGGTGGTGGTCTTCGTGACCCTGCTGGCGGCCGAATCCACCCGCGCCGTGGCCGGCTGGCCGCGGGTCCTGGTCCGGGTCATGGGCAGCTGGATCACCGCGGCCGGCATCCTGATGTTCGGCTGGCTGCTCCACGCCGCCCGCTGAGTGTCCCCCGTTCGAACCCCGTTCCACCCCGACATCCCCGGAGGCCCCGTGCGCCGATCTGCTCTTGTTCTTGCCTGCCTGCTGCCCTGCCTCGCCAGCGCGGCGCCTACGGAAGCCCACTGCGGTGTCGAGTCCCAGATGCTCGACTACAAGCACGTGCTGTGCACCTTCCCCGAGGCGACAGAGCCCCGCAGCTACACCTTCGTCGCGCGCTTCTCCGGCGGCCATGACGACACCAGCGCCCGGCTCGAGCCAACGATCGACCACAAGCCCATGGCCTGCGACACGGGCAGCAAGACCGACCTCTTCGGCGAGGACGGCGACGTCGAGCTCCACTGCCGCTTTGCGGCCCCCAGGGCCGCCGGTGCCGAGCTGCGGGTGCTGATCCGCTGGAGCCATGCGGAGTTCACCGACTTCGAACTGGTCAAGCGCGACTGATCCCGCCGCGCCGCCGATGCTGCCCACGCGCCCACGCCCGTGATCACCATCGATCCGTTCGCCGAGCGCGACTGGACACGTCTCAGGGCCATCTACCAGGACGGCATCGACACCGGCCAGGCGACGTTCGAGCGCGAGGCCCCCGCCTGGCCTGCCTTCGACGCGACCCACCTGCCGATTGGCCGCCTCAAGGCCAGCCGCGACGGGCACGTCGCGGGCTGGGCCGCCCTCAGCCCGGTCTCGCGCCGGGCGGTCTATGCGGGAGTGGCGGAGCTCAGCATCTACGTGGACCGGGGTGCCCGCGGCGCGGGTGTGGGCAGCGCGCTGCTGGCCGCGATCGTGACCGCATCCGAGGCCCATGGCATCTGGACCCTGCAGGCCAGCAGCTTCCCCGAAAACCTCGCGAGCCTGCGCCTGCAGGCCCGTTTCGGCTTCCGCGTGGTGGGCACGCGACAGCGCATTGCCGCCCAGAACGGCCTGTGGCGGGACACGCTACTGAGCGAGCGACGCAGCGCCGCGGTCGGCATCGAACGGCCCTGATCCTTCGGGCCGCCATGGCGACCGTCGACACCGCCGGCGACCTCACCCGCCCTGCGTGCGCCGCCGACGGGCTTCCGCCTCCACCAGCCGTACCAGCTGCAGGGCCGGCGCGTCGATCTTCTCCACCGGCACCGCCGCGAAGCCCAGGTTCATGCCGCGGATGCGGGTCTCCTCGCTGATCGAATACATGGACAGGGGGCAGAACACGACCCCGTCGCGCAGGGCCTCGGCGGCCACCTTGGCGTCGTCGAGCGGCAGCTCGAAGCGGACCGGCAGGTGCAGGCCGGCGGCGCCGCCGAAGGGCGTGACCAGCCCGTCCAGGCGGCTCACCAGGAGCTCGCGCAGGCGGTCGCGGCGGGATTCGTAGATGCTGCGCATGCGGCGCAGGTGGGTGGTGAAGTGGCCGCCGTCGATGAACTCGGCCAGGGCCGCCTGCTCGAGCATGCGGCCCTCCCGGTAGAGCTCGGCGTTGCCGACCGTGAAGGCCTCGACCAGGTCCTGGGGCACCACCAGGTAGGCGAGCCGCAGGCCCGGGTACATGACCTTGCTGAAGGTCCCCACGTAGATCACGCGCTGGGCGGTGGACAGGCCGAACAGCGACGCCACCGGGTGCGAGTGGTAGCGGATCTCGTTGTCGTAGTCGTCCTCGACGATCCACACGTTGTTCTTCTCGGCGTATTCCAGCAGCCGCAGGCGCCGCTCGAGCGAGAGCACGGCGCCGGTCGGATACTGGCTCGAGGGCGAGACGAAGATCATCCGCGGCGGGAACTCCCAGTCCGACTCCCGCGGCATCAGGCCGCTGTCGTCCACCGGCACCGGATGAATGCGCAGGTCGGTGGCGGCCAGCACATTGCGCGCCCCCCAGTAGCCCGGATCCTCCATCCACACCGTGTCGCCCACGTCGGTGAGGAGCCGCGCGCAGAGGTCCAACGCCTGGTGCGAGCCGTTGAGGATCAGCACCTGCGAGGGCGAGCACGACATCATCCGCGTCACCTTCAGGTAGTTGGCGAGCACCGCCTTCAGGGGTCCGTACCCGCCGTAGCCGTACTGGGCGAGATGGCGCTGCTCGTGGCGCATGTGTTTGGTGATCAGGCGGCGCCAGGTGGCGAACGGGAAATCCGTGACATCGGGAATGCCCGGCATGAAGGCACCGGTCTGCAGGCGACTGCTGGCCGCGTTGGAGACGATCCGGTTGCCGCGCCGCGACATCCCGTCGGCGCGGTGCCCGAGGAGCCGTCGGGGTCGTGTCGGCGAGGGTGTGCTGGACACCGCCTCGGAGACGAAGGTGCCCGATCCGACCCGGCTCTCCAGGTAGCCCTCGACCAGCAGCTGGTCGTATGCGCGCACCACGGTATTGCGGCCCAGGCCCAGTTCGGCAGCCAGCACGCGGGTCGGCGGCATGGCCGTTCCGCTCTCCAGCCGCCGGTCGAGGATGGCCTGGCGGATGCACAGGTAGAGCCGCGTGCGCTGGCCCGACACCACGGGCTGGGCAGCGAATCCCTGCACGATCACTTCACGTCCGAGTTCGAAATCCATCGCAGCGCAACACAAATTGGACCCACAAAACTCTACCAAATTGGATCGACAGGGAACCGATTTTTTCGCCTAGCATGATTCCAACATCACCGAAAGCGATGCCCGGCGAATACCGGAATCACCGGTCGGGAACAGGAGAGGTCTGCATGAGCGAAGTCACGCCCGTCAACGGCGACACCCACGTCACGTTCCGCAATGTCCAGAAGACCTACGACGGCGAGAGCCTGATCGTCCGCGACCTGAACCTGGACATCCAGCGGGGCGAGTTCCTGACCCTGCTGGGTCCGTCCGGGTCCGGCAAGACCACCTGCCTGATGATGCTGGCCGGCTTCGAGACCCCGACCGGGGGCGAGATCCGGCTCGACGGCCAGGTCATCAACCGGG
>JAGRFX010000486.1 GCA_020445805.1 Rhodocyclaceae bacterium | reverse complement strand
CGATAAGCCGCCCAGGTCCTGGCAACCCAGAAATCCTGCTTGTCGTCGCCTCCTCCCGGCTGCCCCTGAAAGGTGTCGACGAAGCCCTGCTTGGGCAACAACTGCAGTGCGCCGCGGAAACCGGAGACGATCTCCAGCACCTCCCGCATGTCGTGCGCCAGATCGAGGCGCACCAGCGAACGCAGCGTATCGCCCTTGCCGAGCAGGTTCTCGACCATCGAGTAGGCGCCCTGATTGGGTGTTCCGAGCATCACCAGGCGCGCGCCGTCGCGCGCCATCAGGGCATCGATCACCGCCGGCCGCCTGTGGATGCTGGCGCGCACCACCAGCCCGCCCATGCTGTGGGCAAGCAGGCGCACCGGTTGCGTGGTCTCGTGCAGCAGGCGATCGACGAACTCGGCGAAGCGCTCGGCAAGCACGTCCAGCGGCTGTCGCCAGTCGTAGGCGAAACGCTCGACGCGATGGCTCTTCGCCAGGTACTCGCAGATATCGCCATAGAACATGTCGAAGAGTTTCTCGGCCTCGACGCCGGACTGCTCCCAGGCGATCTTGCCGAGGCCACCGGTGGCGATGTCGAGCGGGTCGAACCAGACCCGGTCCTTGCCATTCACCGACAGGTGCGAACCCATCACCCCTGGCAGCACGACCACCACCGGCCGATCGAGC
>JAGRFX010000485.1 GCA_020445805.1 Rhodocyclaceae bacterium | reverse complement strand
GTGCGTCCGGCGGCCCGTCCGCGCAGCGGCGGAGCATCGTATCCACTTGGGAGGGGTGCCCTGAAAACACAGCCTCGACAGTTCCATCCCGTCGGTTGCGGACCCAGCCGTCGAGATCGAGACGGCGCGCGGTCTGCTCCGTCCAGGCGCGGTAATAGACGCCCTGAACGCGTCCTTCGATTCGAACAGTGACGGTCTTAACCGCGGTTGTCGCCAAGCTGCGCCCTTACTCGAACTCGAGAATGATGGCGTCCACGTTGAGGCTGTCGCCCGGCGCGGCATGAATCTTCGACACCGTGCCGTCAACCTCGGACTTCAGCACGTTCTCCATCTTCATGGCCTCGACGACGCACAGCGTCTGGCCGGCGGAGACTTCCTGACCTTCCTCGACCGCCAGCGAGACCACCAGTCCCGGCATCGGGCACAGAAGGAATTTGGACATGTCCGGCTTTTCTTTCACCGGCATGAGGGCGAGATATTCGGCCTCCCGCTCGGTGAAGACGCACACGGGCACTTCCACGCCTTGATAGGTCAAAAGCACCCCGTTCAAGATCGGACGGACCTGAACGGCGATTTCTTGGCCGTCCGCCGTGCCCCTGAAGACAGGCTCTCCGAACCACCAATCCGACGCCAGTTCGACCCGCCGGGCCGGCTCGTTCGTGCCCT
>JAGRFX010000484.1 GCA_020445805.1 Rhodocyclaceae bacterium | reverse complement strand
GGCGCTGACCAACGGCTACCACGGCGAAACACTGGGCGCGCTGTCGATGGCCGACATCCCGTTGTATCGCCGCACCTACGCGCCGCTGCTGCTGGAACCGATCTTCGCGCCGTCGCCAGATGCCTGGCACGCCGAGCCCGGCGAGTCGGCGCAGCACGTGGCGCGACGTCGCGCCGATGAGCTGGCGGCGATCTTCGAACGCCACGGCGAGGAGATCAGCGCGTTGATCCTGGAACCCCTGGTGCAGTGCGCCGGCGGCATGCGCATGCACCATCCCGACTACCTGCGGCGCGCGCGGCAGCTCTGCGACCAGTACGGCGTACACCTGATCGCCGACGAGATCGCGGTCGGCTTCGGTCGCACCGGCAGTCTGTTCGCCTGCGAGCAGGCCGGCATTTCCCCGGACTTCATCTGCCTGTCGAAAGGCCTGACCGGCGGTTTCCTGCCGCTGGCTGCGGTGCTGACCACGAATAACGTGTACGAGGCCTTCCTCGACGACAGCCGCGAACGCGCCTTCCTGCACTCGCACAGCTACGGCGGCAACCCGCTGGGCTGTGCGGCCGCTCTGGAAACGCTGGCGATCTTCGAGGACGAGGATGTCATCGCGCGCAACCGGACGACGGCACAGCTCATGGCCAGGCTGGCGACACCGATTGCCGAGCATCCC
>JAGRFX010000483.1 GCA_020445805.1 Rhodocyclaceae bacterium | reverse complement strand
TCACGGTTCAGCAGATTTTCCGCCACTGGCTCTTTGTGGTTGCTGTCCGTAGTCAACACAAACCGCTTTTTACGCTTCACCACCAAGCCCAGCTTTTTCATCAGGCGGCGAACTCGATAACGACCTATTTCAAAGCCTTCTTTGCGCAAGAGCTTCACCAGCCGACGGCTTCCCGCACTATCACGGGATTCCGCAAACAGGGTTTTCATCCGATGACACAGATGCCAGGTCTGACTGTCGATGACCTCGGCTCCTCGAGCGCGCCACTCATAATAGGCGCTGGTGCTGACCTGCATTACCCGGCACAGCATTGTCACAGCATGCGTCGCCTGCTCATTCTGGATGAAGCTGAATTTCACTTCATTTCTTTCGCAAAGAAGGCGCTGGCCTTTTTTAGGATTTCTTTTTCCTGACGGAGTTCTTTGTTTTCCCGGCGCAAACGCACCAATTCGGCACGCTCATCGCTGTTCAGGCGCTCACCGCTGGCCTCTGCTTCAAGCTCGGACTTCCAGCGACGGACATTTGTATCGGTAGTACCAACCGCCTGTGCAGCCTTGGCAATCGAGTATCCTTGTTCTGTTATCAAGGCTACTGTCTCACGCTTGAATTCAGGGGTAAACTGCTTTCTCTTCTTTGCTGTCATGGATCACCTCTATCGGTAGTTTAA
>JAGRFX010000482.1 GCA_020445805.1 Rhodocyclaceae bacterium | reverse complement strand
CCTTACCAGGAATTCACCCGCGACTATGCCAAGCCCGTGGTCATTTCGGGGTTCGAGCCACTCGACGTCATGCAGGGCATCCTGCAACTGGTCCGGCAAGTGAACGAGGGCCGCGCCGAGGTCGAAAACGAATATGCCCGCGCGGTGGTGCCGCAGGGCAATCCGCGTGCCATCGCGCTGATGGCCGAGGTGTTCGCCCTGCGCGACAGCTTCGAATGGCGCGGCCTGGGCGAAGTGCCGCATTCCGCCCTGAAGATCGCCCCGCATCTCTCTGATTTCGATGCCGAAACCCGCTTCGACATTACCGTCAAACCGGCCCGCGAAAACAAGGCCTGCGAATGCGGCGCCATCCTTCGCGGCGAAAAGACGCCCGAGGATTGCGGCATCTTCGGCAATCCCTGCACGCCGGAAAACCCGCTCGGCGCCTGCATGGTCTCGTCCGAGGGCGCCTGCGCCGCGCACTGGACCTATGGCCGCTTCCGCGAGAAGAAAGCGGTGCCTGCATGAGCCGTCCCGGCCGCCGGCCGCTCGACATGACAAACGGCCAGGTCGATATGAGCCACGGCGCCGGCGGCCGCTCCATGGCGCAATTGATCGAAGAGCTGTTCTTCGACGCCTTCGACAGCCCTGCCCTCAACCGCGAACACGACGCCGCCCTGCTGCCCCGCCCCG
>JAGRFX010000481.1 GCA_020445805.1 Rhodocyclaceae bacterium | reverse complement strand
CATCGACGACGAAAGCGCCTATGAGGAAGCCCGTCAGTTCGTCGAGCGGGCCATGCCGCAGAATGTACGCAAGCTGCGCCACTACACCGATCCGGTACCGCTCTTTACCCGCTTCCAGATCGAGAGCCAGATCGAGTCGGCATTTTCCCACAACGTCGACCTGCCCTCGGGTGGAAGTATCGTCATCGATCACACCGAGGCACTGGTTTCGATCGACATCAACTCAGCCCGTGCAACCAAGGGCGGGGACATCGAAGCAACCGCCTTTGCCACCAATCTGGAAGCTGCCGATGAAATCGCGCGTCAGTTGCGCCTGCGTGACCTCGGTGGCCTGATCGTCATCGACTTCATCGACATGGGACCGCAGCGCAACCAGCGGGATGTCGAAAACCGGCTGCGCGACGCCGTGCGCATGGATCGCGCGCGCGTGCAGATCGGCAAGATCTCCCGATTCGGTCTGCTCGAGATGTCGCGTCAGCGTCTGCGGCCCTCGCTCGGCGAATCAGCCCATCAGCCTTGTCCGCGCTGTGACGGCATGGGCTCGATCCGCAGCGTGGAATCGCTGGCACTGGCTGTACTTCGTCTGGTCGGCGAGGAAACCCGCAAGGACCGTACCTCCAGGGTCATCGCGCAACTGCCGGTCGCCGTGGCCAATTACCTGCTCAACGAGAAA
>JAGRFX010000480.1 GCA_020445805.1 Rhodocyclaceae bacterium | reverse complement strand
GAGTTTCGTGGTTTCCGACACGGCCAACGCCGATACCGGCGAGATCTTCACGGTGGTGGTCAACCATCTCAAGAGCAAAGGGTCCGGCTGCGGCGCGGGTGACGACGATGCGGAACGCGGCCAGGGCAATTGCAACGGCACCCGCACCGGCGGCGCGCTGGCCCTGGTCGACTGGCTGGCGCTCGACCCCACCGGCAGCGGCGACGGCGATGTGCTCATCATCGGCGACCTGAATTCCTACGCCATGGAAGACCCCATCACCGCGCTCAAGGACGGCGGCTACACCAACCTGATCGATCGGTTCGGCGGTGTGGACGCGTACAGCTACGTCTTCGACGGCCAGCTCGGCTACCTGGACCACGCTTTGGGCAGCGTCACGCTTACGCCGCAAGTGACCGGGGTGACCGAGTGGCACATCAACGCCGACGAGGTGAACCTGCTCGACTACAACGACACCGTGCGCGATGACGGCGAGGCGTCTTACGAGCCCAAGCCGGCCGCGACGGAACTCTACCGCGCCGATCCGTACCGCGCCTCCGATCACGACCCGGTGGTGGTGGGGCTGGACCTGGGCGAAGTGACGCGGTATGAGGTCTTCCTGCCGGTGGCCATGCGCGAGGTAGAATGAGGAATCAAGATTGAAGATTGGGCATGGCCGGGGCGCTGACAAAGC
>JAGRFX010000479.1 GCA_020445805.1 Rhodocyclaceae bacterium | reverse complement strand
GCGGTTCGACCTCGATGTCCGGCGGCGTTTCGGTGCCGTGCGCTCTTTCGCGTTCTTTGCGTTTGCGATGATTGGCGAGTGCGTTGAGTAGCGCGCCAACATCCCGCGCCGACATCGGCTCGCCGTAATAAAAGCCCTGACCGAACTCGCAGCCGATAGAGCGCAGATAGCTGGCATCGGATTGGGTCTCGACTCCCTCGGCCACGACTTCCTTGCCGAGCTCATGCGCAAGCGCGACCACCGAACGAAGGATTAGTGGCGTCTGATCGTTGTGTGCGCTGTCGTGCACGAGCGATTTGTCCACCTTGATGATATCGAACGGGAAGCGGTGCAGATAGCTGAGCGAGCTGTAGCCGGTGCCGAAATCGTCGAGCGCCAGACTTGCTCCATACGTCTTGAGCCAGGTGAGAATCTCGACCGCGCGCTCGGGGTTCTCCATCACCAACGACTCGGTCACTTCGAGCTTCAGCGTTCCGCGGGATACTTGCTCCCGCGCCAGGAGCAGCCTGATCTCTTGCACCATGTCTTGGCGGAAGAGCTGGCGGCTCGAGACGTTGACGCTGACGAACAGCGGATCGCGATCGCGCGGCAGCACGCGATGCCACGTCGCCGCCTCGTCCAACGCCTGGCTGAGAACGTAGCTGCCGAGCTCGACGATCAGCCCCGATTCCTC
>JAGRFX010000478.1 GCA_020445805.1 Rhodocyclaceae bacterium | reverse complement strand
GAGGCGCTCACGCTCACGCTTTCGGGCTTCCCGGCCGGCGCGACCTTCAACCTCGGCGCGGCCGACGGGACCGACTGGGTGATCGAAGATGCCGAGACACTCGATCTCTCGATCCTCACCATGACCCCGCCCGCCGATTGGAACGGCACGTTCACCCTCGCGGTCACCGCCACGGCGACGGAACAGGCGAACGGCGACACCGCCAGTGCCACGGCAAGCGCCGACTACACCATCGCGCCGGTGAACGACACGCCGGTGAGTGCGCCTGACGCGCTCGAAACCACGCAGGATACGCCCGGCACGATCAACGTGCTCGACAACGACAGCGATCCGGACGGCGACGGCCTGAGTGTCGTGGCGCTTTCCGGCACACCCTTCACGGGGTTGACCACCGTCATGGTGACGACCTCGGGCGGTCGGACAGGCCAGCTCTCCCTTCAGGCCGACGGCACGCTCACCTTCGATCCCCTGGGCAATTTCGACGACCTTGCTTCCAACGAGACCGATACCGCCACGATCAACTACACCGTCTCGGACGGGAGTGGCGGCACAGTGAACGAGGCGGTCAACCTCACCGTGACCGGTACCAATGACGCGCCGGTGGTCACGGCCATCGACGCGGGCAGCATCGGCGAAGATGATGCGGCGTTGACGATCGACCTGCTCGCGGGCCA
>JAGRFX010000477.1 GCA_020445805.1 Rhodocyclaceae bacterium | reverse complement strand
AAGATGTAGTACTGCACGAGGATGTAGCGCTCGGCGCCCGAGATCTCCGTCACGATGCTGTCGAAGGTCGCCTTCCCCTCAACCAGCAGTTCGAGGCAATTGCCACCAAGGAACCCGGTCCCGGAAAGCTTGCTGGCAATCTCGTGCAGCCCCTGAACACCGGGCCGCGGTTCGGAATCGAACTGCTGGAGGGCTTGCAGATGCTCCGACTCGCGCAATGCCAGTTCGTCGATCTGCGCGCGACGATTGACATAGCCCTGGAACTTGGTGCGGCCGAACACCCAGTAGAGGGGCAGCGACACCACGGGCATGGCAATCAGCGCGATCACCCAGCCCATGGCCCCCTGCGAGGTGCGCGTCACGAGCACCGCCCGGATCGCGCTGGGAATCGCCAATGCATAGGCACAAGCCGAGAAAACGAGCAGCCAGTTGTCGCCGTTCAGCAGTGTCGATAGCAAACCGGAACTCATCGGCCCTCGGAATTCACGCAGTATTCAGACTGCTACGCAGCTTATACGAAAAGCGACGCGCTGCCCCGCCGAGCTCAGCGCCCGCGCGATCTCGAAGCGGGCGTAGCCGCCCGGCCGCCCCTGCCCGGCTTGACGGATTTGCCAAAACCCTTCGATGCGCGGCCGGTTCCGGGCGAGCCCGCCGAGATGGCACTCCGCTGCCCG
>JAGRFX010000046.1 GCA_020445805.1 Rhodocyclaceae bacterium | reverse complement strand
AGGAGCTTCTGATCGACGCTGGTCTTGCGATCGATGGCCGGCACCTGGGCCCAGAATTGGCCCGTCTCGATCGCCAGTCGGCCGGCCAACTCGTCCAGTACATGAAGCGAAGCTTCGATGTCCTCGAAACGCCGAATCAAATGTCTCTGGGCATCGCCTTCTTTCGCGGGCGTGCCGAAACCGTTGTACAGGTCGATACGCTGCGGCGAGATCACCCACAGCAACGGCGCGAACCCCTCGTTCCAGACCTCTCGTCGCCACTGGCTGACCAGGTCGTCTGCAGGCGCGCTTTGCTCAAACTTGAAGTAGACCGTCAACGACGACGCGCTGCGCCACAATGCGTCCGGAACAAAAACGCGGCCGTGGCGCGAGGTCTGCGCCTCAGCCCCCAACCGAAGGCCGGGCGCGGGTCGCCCGTCCGGCAGGTAGCCGGTTGCGGCGAGCACCTGTTCCAGCGTGGCATTGTTCACGCCCGACTCCGGATAGCTTCGGGCGGAAACGGCAACGCTGCCTGGCTCGGCGTCGGGATAATCGGCAGCATGTGCTGCTGAAGCCGCATGATCAACGGATCGAGCGGGATCACGAGAGTCGGTTGCGCCGGCGCCGGCCCAGCCCCCTCTGGGCCGATATCGCACAGGGTCGCCGAAGTGGGCGTCACGAACGCCACGGACCCGTTCAGCGCCAACGCGCCACCGGTGTCCAGCAACCGAAAAAGCGCGTCCACGCCGACGCTGACGGTCGCGATGTGCACGCCCAATGAGCTGACCAGCTCATTGGTAACGGCCAAGCCAAGGAGATCGGCGAAGGTGAATCGGGCAGCCTTCCCGGTCTTGGACGCCAAGTAGGGCACGGTTTTGCGCCAATGCCGCACCGTTTCGACGGACACGCCGGTTAGCGTGCGCATCTGATCCTGAGTGTACTGGATGGCGGTTACGGCAGGCATTCGCGTTGCTGGCAACTAGTAAACAAGCGGATTTTGCCATTTAAAGGTGTTCAATACAACAGGTAAAGGCCGGTTCAGCCGTCTATCCCGCAAGCTTTCAAGCTTCCGAATTCGTGACCATCAGAGCGCAATCGCCAAGGTGGTAACCGGAACCGTTCACGGCAGTTCTCGTGGAGAGGGACAAGAGGAACAGGCGCCCCCGGAAGGGACGCCTGCGGACTACAAGCAAGCCGGCTTCGGGTGGAGCGAAGAGGGCCAGGTCTAAAAAAGTTGCAGCAGCTATGTAGCTGTCGGCTGCATTTGGATCACATTCCGGCCATTCTGACCTGCGAAAGTCCAACGGCCGCTCCGGCCGATCAGCCGCCGATGGCGGGATTCATCCCGCCCTACGAAAGCTCGGCTTCGCGCCTCGTAGATGATCGGCCGCGCAGGCCGAATAGTGTTCATCCACCGCCACTTCCAGTGATGGCGACTCCAGCGAATTAACCAACTTCGATCTTCACTCAGAAGAGAGTCACCGGCACATGCGATGTGTGCCGGTGACTATGCGTACAGGGTGATACGTTCAAGCGACCCCGTGATGGCCGCGTTGCTCATGCGTCAAAGCCGCCGTCCACCTTGAGCCCTGCACCGGTGACGTTGGCCGCATCGTCACTGGCGAGGTAGGCCACCAGACTGGCCACCTGTGCGCCGGTACCGTACTTGCCCGTCGCGAGGTAGCCGCGCATCGTGTCCGCAAACGGGCCGGCGGCGGGATTCATTTCGGTGTCGATCGGGCCCGGTTGCACGTTGTTGACCGTGATGCCGCGTGCGCCCAGGTCACGCGCCAGACCACGCGTGAAGGACGCTACCGCACCCTTGGTCAGTGCGTACACCGAGAGGCCGGCGACCGGCACGTAGTCGCTGTTGACGCTGCCGATGTTGATGATGCGGCCACCGGACTTCATGTGGCGGGCGGCTTCCTGAGCGGCGACGAAGACGGCCGTCACATTCACGGCGATCAGGCGTTCGTAGTCGGCGAAGCTGAAATCGGTAATGGGGGCAGCCGCCAGCGCGCCGGCATTGTTGACCAGGATGTCGAGGCCGCCGAAGGCTTCGACCGTATGCGACACCGCGCTGCGTACGTCCGCCGTATTGGCCGAGTCGGCCTTGATCGCCAGCGCATTGCCGCCGGCTGCCTTGATGGCGGCCACGACCTCTTCCGCGCGCTGCGGGCTGGAGGCGTAGGTGATGGCAACGGTCGCGCCATCCTGCGCCAGACGCTGGGCAATTGCGGCGCCAATGCCACGCGATGCGCCGGTGACGAGGGCCACCTTGCCAGCCAGCTTGAGGGAAGTGGTTGCGGTCGTTGCTTGTTGAAGGTTCGCGCTCATTTCGTTCTCCTTGGTTCTGCTATCCGGGATTGGATGAACGAAGTGTCTGCTTTCGAATACCTGCGAACTAGTCAGCAATCAATTACATTACTTTCAACCGTTTGTTAAAGGCGGACCATGGAAACCCTTTCCAGCATCGAAGCCTTCGTTCGCAGCGCCGAGGCCGGCAGCTTCTCGCAGGCGGCGCGCAACCTGGGGCTGACCGCGGCTGCGGTGAGCAAGAACGTGGCGAAGCTGGAGCAGAAGCTTGGCGTGCGCCTGTTCCAGCGCAGCACACGCAGCCTCGTGATCACGGAGGCGGGCGCGCGCTTCCTGGCCGACGTGGCGGGCGGACTCAGCACCATCCAGGCGGCCATCGGCAACGTTGCCAGTGCAGCGGGCAAGCCGGCGGGCACGCTGAAGATCAGCCTCGCCCTGTCCTTCGGTCGCGAACATGTGCTGCCCGTGCTGAACGAATACATGCAGCAGTACCCGGACGTGACGCCTGACCTGCACTTCGACAATCGCTCGGTCGACCTCGTCGGCGAAGGCTTCGACGTGGCGATCGGCGGGGGGATCGAGCTGGTGCCCGGCGTCGTCGCGCGCGAGCTGTGCCGTGCACACGCCATTGTGGTGGCCTCCCCGGCCTACCTTGCCGGGCGCGAGCTGCCGGTCAGGCCCGCCGACATGTCCGCCTTCGAGGCGATACAGCGACGCTCGCAGCAGACGGGGCGCATCCGCGCCTGGCACCTGAGGAATGCTTCGGGCGAAGAAGCCCCGGTCGAGATGAAGACCTGCGCCGTCATGACCGACCCGGAGGCCATGTGCCACGGCGCAATGCTGGGCATGGGCGTGGCCGTCGTGCCCAGGCTGCATGCCTTGCCCTTTCTGGAAAACGGGTCACTGGTGCGCCTTTTGCCGCAGTGGTATGCCGAGCTCGGTGCGCTGAGCATCTACTTCGCGAGCAGCCGCCTGATGCCTTCGCGCACGCGATTGTTCGTGGACCACTGCGTGGCTCGCTTCAGCGAGCGTGGGCTGGCCCGCACATTCTCGGCCTTATAGCGCGGGCGACGACGCAGCACATCGCCACACAAACGATAGACACTGAAGCACCTCGCCAGCGGCCACACCGAGTGCTTGGCGACTGCGTTGGGTACGACACCCGCCGTGCTGTCGAAGGACAGCTTGTCTAAGCATCGCGGACCCAGCCAGCCAACAGGTCGACTGTCGGCAAAGCCCGAGAGGCTGACTCTGGGCCTCCTGACTCTGGGCCTCAACTGTCAGCCCAGGGAAAGCGACGATGCCTCTCTGGCGACCAGATCATTCGCGCCAACCACTTTCAAGCGCGTTACTGGCTCTGTTCGACGATCGGCAGACCAACCTCAATCTGCGTCCGCCAGTTGCCTGCCACGACCTCATGGCGGACGCCGCCGACAACCGCCAGCCCTTCGAAGCGCTGACCCACACCACGCAGGTCGACGACGGTATTGGGCCGGACCCCGGAATTGCCTTGAAACTCGAGGCGCCCGGTGATCCTGGCAAGCCGCGACCACAGCAGCGCGGCGTCTGCCCGGCGCTGCAAATCCTCGATTCCCGTTTGTGTCGGCACGGACAGCGTCTGTGGTGGGGTATCCAGCCGGCGCGCCAGTTCGCCGCCGCTCAGGTTCCCCTGTCGATTCACCGTGGGCTCGATCGAGACGGCTTGCTGAGTCGAATCGCCGGTCGGCCCGACGCAATGAAAGGCGGGAACCTGCGTCAGGCCATCGAGCGAAAGATCCAGGGCGTCGAGGTCCGTACCGAAGCTGACGCCCAGTACCGTATTCTCGACATCGGGTGGGCCGACGCGGACGCCGTCCAGTGTGTCCACCATCAGCAGCCCGTTCTCCCGGGCCCGGGTCACCGCGAAATCGAAATCGCTCTGCCCGTCCTGGATCGCCACCGCATGGCGGATCGGCGTGTCAGTCACTTGGCAGGCAATGCCGTGATCGGCGCACAGCCTGCGAATCAGCTCGCCATCGGTGAGGTCGTGAAATTGCCGGCGCTGTTGGATCAGCGACATCCTGACGGCTTCGTGATGGCAGGTGACGACCAGGGCTGAGCCATCGCCGTCGGCGCGGATGCGCATGCCGGTCACGATCCCCCTGAACACCGGCGCCGGGCGGTTGTCGTATCCGAGCCGGATTTCGACAGGGTGTCCCGGGACGAAGGTCTCCGTATCGCTTTTTGAAAAGCTGGCGGTCGTCGGATCGCCGTCGCGGAGCACGATCTGCGCTTCGCTGATCCGGTGGATCCGGGATTTCACGGTGATGGATACGATCTCGACCGTATCGGCCATCTCGTGCCCGGAGACCGCGATCTGGCAAGCAATGATTCCGTCTTGAAGCGGGGATGCGGGCATGAGCTCTGGCCTCGTTGTGCTGATCGGTGGGTTTGACCAGAAGGACGACCGGCTGTCAGGTCGAACCGACGCTCAGTGGGCAGGCGCATCACCTGGGCGGAAATGCGGTGGCGGAATCCGGCCCGTGGAGACTGTCACTTCAGATTCGGCAAGCCAGACGCCACACGGCCATCGCCCCCCACGCGGGTCTCGATGGGATTGCTTCGGTCAGGGTGCTCCAAGATGCGTAGCCGTTGCCGATCACCCGATCCCCAAGCCGCCGGAACCAATGTATCGGGAAAACCATGCAATCCGTCCCCGATAGGGCTGCATGTTCGGCCATCTGTCGCCAACATTCAACAACGAGTGCCACCTGGATCGGTCGAGAATCGCATGGATGCGCCAGGACATGCGCAAGTCGGCCTGCCACAGCGACGCGCCCTGCCCATCCAGCACCTGGACGACCGGGCGTCGCCACTGTCGGAGCGTGTAGGCCCGGGTGGGGCGGGGCCAGACGGATTGGCATCGCGACCGTCCTGCGGGGGGTCACTCGCGCATGGGCGAGGGCAGGCGGCCATCCAGGAAATCGACCAGCGCCCGAACCTTGGGCGCCAGGTGCTTGCGGGTGGGGTAGACCGCGTAGATGCCGATCTCCATGGCGCGGTATTCGGGCAGCAGGTGAATCAGGGCGCCCGATTTCACGTCCTCGCCGACCAGAAAGTCGGGCTGCAGGACCACCCCCTGGTCCGCCATCGCAACGGCGCGGCAGGTGTCGCCGTTGTTCGAGAACATCCACGGGCGGGTCTTCACGCTGACCCGCCCCTCCGGCCCGTCGAAGTGCCATTCGTCGCCGGTGGACCAGTGGCTGTAGCTGATCACCGCGTGCGCGGCGAGCTCGCGCGGATGCGCTGGCATGCCGTGGCTGGCCAGGTAACCCGGCGAGGCGCACAGGGTCATGCGGGTGCTGCCCAGGCGCTTGCTGACCAGGCTTGAGCTCGGCAGCACCGAGATGCGGATGGCCAGGTCGTAGCCTTCGTCCACCAGGTCCACCACCCGATCCGACAGGGTGATGTCCAGGTCGACCTGCGGATGGCGGGCCCGGAACTCGCCCCACAGGGGGGCCAGGTGGCGGATGCCGAAGGTATAGGGGGCGTTGATCCGCAATTGACCGCGTACCTCGGCGCTGCGCGCACCCAGCTCGGCCTCGGCCGCTTCCAGACCCTCCAGCAGTTCCTTGCAGCGCGCGTGAAACACCCGCCCCTCTTCGGTCAGCGACAGTCGCCGGGTGGTCCGGTGGAGCAGGCGCGCGCCCAGGCGTGCCTCCAGGTCGCCCACATAGCGGGAGACGGCGGCTTTCGACAGGCCCAGCGCGTCTGCGGCGCCGACAAAGCTGCCGGCGTCGACCACGGCGCTGAAGGTCTGCATCTCGAGGAATCGATCCATTGTCTCAGTCTGAGGAACAAACAATAGCAATATAGCCGGTTTATTGCCGGATATTGGCTCAGTAGAGTGCAGTCCATGCACTGCGAACCCCTTCACCCGAAGGCGCGTGCCCTCAGACAACTCAACAGGAGCAGATCATGAAAGTCACAGTCATCGGTGCCGGCAACATGGGTTCGGCCTTCGTCAAGCAGCTGGTTGCGGCCGACCACAAGGTCACCGTCACCGCCCGCGACCTCGACAAGGCCGCCACCGTGGCCGCCGCCCATCCGGGTGCGGTCGCCGCCCCCGCGGCCCAGGCCGCGGCCCAGGCCGACGTGGTGGTGCTGGCCACCGGCTACGCCGATGCCGTGGCCGCCCTGCGCTCGGTGCAGCCGCGGGACGGCCAGGTCGTCATCGACATCACCAACCCCCTCACCGCCGACTACATGGGCCTGACCCTCGGCCACACCAGTTCGGCGGCCGAGGAGATCGCCCGCGCGGTGCCGGGCGTGCGGATCGTCAAGGGCTTCAACACCGTGTTCGCCCAGATGCTGGCCGAGGGCGCCGACCTGGGCGGCGGCCGGAAGGTGAGCGTGTTCCTGGCCGCGGACGACGCCGAGGCCAAGGCCACGGCCCAGGCGCTGGCCGCCAGCCTCGGCTTCGAGACGATCGATGCCGGCGGGCTGCACAACGCCCGCTACCTGGAGCCGCTGGCCGGTCTGAACATCTACCTGGGCTATGGCGCGGGCCGCGGCACCGGCATCGCCCCGACCTGGATCAGCCGCGCCTGACCGCACCGCGCGGCCTGTCCGGTTTGCCGGCAGGCCGCCGGGGGGCAGCGCCCGACATCGCCATGACCCGGCCATGGCGCGCTGCGCGCAGCGCCGGGCGCCTCACTTCGACGCAGGAGCGCACTCATGACCCATCGACCCATTGCAATGCACGCCGTGCCGACAGTCGGGCTCACCTTCCGGACACGTGAAGCCGACGTGACGCCTCCCAGGTCCCTGCTGGTCCTGCTGCACGGGGTCGGCGGCCATGAATCGGACCTGCTGGCCCTGGCCGAAGGCGTCGAGCCCGGCACCCTGGTCGTGCTGCCGCGCGGCCCACTCGCCCTCGGCCCCGGACGCTACGCGTGGTTCAACGTGGCCTTCGAAGCGGGCGGACCGCGGATCGCGGCCGACGAGGCCGAGATGAGCCGCATGGCCCTGATCGACTTCATCGCCGGCCTCCAGGAGGCGCATGGGGTCGCCCCCCAGCGCACCGTGATCGCCGGCTTCAGCCAGGGCGGCATCCTCAGCGCCAGCGTCGCGCTCAGCGCGCCCGAGCGGGTGCGGGGCTTTGCCGTGCTGTCCGGGCGCATCCTGCCCGAACTGGAACCCGCACTGGCACCCCGGGAAGCGCTCGGCCACCTGGAGGGCTTCATCGCCCATGGCCGCGACGACGCCGTGCTGCCCGTCGCCTGGGCCCATCGCGCCGATGCCTGGCTGGAGCAGCTTGGCGTGCCGCACGCGCTCCACCTGTATGCCGGCCACCACGGAATCGTGCCCCCGATGGCGCGCGACTTCCTCGCCTGGCACGGCTCGCGGATGGCGCCACCGCCGCCCGCGCGCCTGCGCATCGATGCCGAAGAAACCCTGCTGGTCGGCGGCGCTGTGGGCGTGACCCCGCTGGCGCTCGCCGCCGGTGCCGATCGCCTGCTGCGCGAACACGTCACGCCGCGGGTGCCCATGGACGTGGCCATGGAGAACGCCATCATGGCCATCGAGGACACCCTCGCCCGCGTTCCGCCGCACGTTCGTGGCGTCGAGATCGCCAGCGATGATCCGGCCGTGCGACGCATCGCCACGGCGGCCGGCCTGCCGGACGACGCGCGGGTCATCCGGCGCGACGCGGTCGAGCACCTCTTCTCGCGCCAGTCCGCCGTCGCCCTGGGCCGCCCTGCCGCGGCCGAAGGCCTGCCGGCCGATCCCCGCTTCGTGGCCGAACTGCTGGTGGTGCGCGAACTCATGCACCACCTCGACATCCCCTTCATTCACCTCGACACGGGCGGCCATCCCGGCCGCCAGCCCTGACCCGACCTCCCGACGGAGAACGCACCATGCATACGATCCTGAAAGCCACCCTCGCCCTGTCGCTGGCGACCCTCGTGTCCGCCGGCGCCCTCGCCCAGACCGGCGCCAGCCCTGCCTGGCCCGGCAGCCAGGCCGGCGCGCCGACACCCAGTGCCGCGGGCGTGCCCCCGGCCCTGGCGCGGAACCTCGCCAACTTCGACGACCTGGATTTCCGGGTCTACACCGGCCAGCAATGGCAGGACCTGCACAAGTCCCATACCCAGGACGTGCTCGTGCATTGGCCCGACGGCCACACGACCCAGGGCCTCGACACCCATATCCAGGACCTGAAGTTCATGTGGACCTTCGCGCCGGACAACCGCATACGCGAGCATCCGGTGCGCTTCGGCACGGCGGACGGCGAATGGACCGCCGTGACGGGCTGGCTCGAGGGCACCTTCACCCAGCCCATGGTGCTGCCCGATGGCACCACGATTGCCCCGACCGGGAAGGCCTACCGCATTCCGATGGCGACCATCGGGCACTGGAACAAGGACGGCATCATGTTCGAGGAGTATCTGTACTGGGACAACGGCGCGTTCATGCAGCAGATCGGCCTGGGCCAGTGAGCGCCCGCGGTCGCGCTTGAACGCGAGCGCCATGGGCGGCATGAGCAAGGTCGCCGCCCGAGTACCCTGCATCGCCACCGCGGCCCCATCACAGCATCTCCAGGGCACTTGGCCCATCCGGCGGCGGAAACCGGCGATCCAGCGCGGCCAGCACGGCGTCGTCCAGCCTGAGCGACAGGGCCGCCAGATTGTCATCCACGTGCCTGCGGCTGCCCGCCTTGGGGATGGCCATCACGTCCTCCTGGCGCAGCAGCCAGGCGAGGGCCACCTGGGCGGGCGTCGCGGAGAGGTCGCCAGCGATGTCGGCCAGGCCCGGATCGTCGAGCAGGCGCGCCTGCTCGAGGGGCGAATAGGCCATCAGCGGCACGCCGCGCTCGCGGCACCAGGGCTGAAGATCCCACTCCAGGCCCCGCCGGCCGAGGTTGTACAGGACCTGGTTGGTGGCGACCCGCTCGCCGCCGGCGGTATGCCACAGCTCGGCCATGTCGTCCGCGTCAAGGTTGCTGACGCCCCAGTGGCGGATCTTGCCGGCGGCCTGCAGGCGTTCGAAGGCATCCACGGTCTCGTGGAAGGGAACGCTGCCGCGCCAGTGGAGCAGGTAGAGGTCGATGCGGTCCGTCGCCAGCCGGGCCAGGCTGCGCTCGCAGGCGGCGACGGCGCCTTTGCGCGAGGCATTGTGGGGATAGACCTTGGTGACCAGGAACACCTGGTCACGCTGGCCGCGGATGGCTTCGCCCACCACCTTCTCGGCACCGCCGTCGGCGTACATTTCGGCGGTGTCGATCAGGCGCAGCCCCTGCGCGATGCCGTGCCGCAGGGCGTCGACCTCCGCCGCGCGCCGGCCGGCCGATTCGCCCATGTACCAGGTGCCCTGGCCGAGGGCGGGCACCGCTTCACCACCGGGCAGAATCACGTGCTGGATCATCTTCGCGCTCCCTACGCTGTCTGCATGGTCTGCTCGAACGTCATCTCGAAGAACTCTGCCGGCCGCGTCAGGGCCACCATCACGGTCACGCGGAGCGTGCCCTCGAGGATGTCCTGCGCGGTCATGGTCTCGCCAAGGCCCACGGAGACCGCAAAGGCCTCCTCGGGCGCGGCACCGGACAGGCCACCCTGTTTCCAGAGGGTGGTGAGGAAGTTCTGGAGCATCTGGCGGATCGTGACCCAGGTGTTGCCGACGTTGGCTTCGAAGACGTAGGCCTTCAAGGCCAGCCGAATGCTCTCTTCGAGCATGATCACGGTCCGCCGCAGCGGAACGTAGCGCCAGTCCAGGCTGTTGCCGTCGAGGGTGCGCGCGCCCCAGACCATGGTGCCCATGCCGGGGAAGCTGCGGATGGCGTTGACGGACTTGCCGGTCGGGTCGACGTTGAGGTCCTGCTGCGCCTCGTCGCTGATTTCCACCGCGGGTGACACGGCGCCGGTTACCGAGAGGTTGGCCGGCGCATGCCAGACGCCCCGCGAGTTGTCGACCAGGGTGTAGATGCCGGCCAGCGCAGCGGCCGGCGGCAGCAGGTTGCGGCGTCGCGCGAGCGCTTCGATGAAGGCCGCGTAGCGGCGGCTCAGTGAGTTCAGGGTCTTTGCGAGGGCAGCGATCTCCTCTTGCCGGGCAGCCGCTGCCTCTGCGTCCATTTCCGGGGTCACGACGAGCGTCCCGATCTTGTCGACTTCGGCCAGCGTGGCTGGCGGCGTCCCGGGGCCTGCGAACTCGTCCTTCACGCAGTCGATCAGCACCTTGCGGCTGTCGGCGTCCAGGCAGGCGTGGCTGAGGCCCTGTGGCTCGAGGATCGTGGTGTGGAGCCACGGATAGTAGGCGGCGCCGAAGTCGAGGTGCCCGGTGCCGAGGGCGCTGCGAAAAGGCGCGATGCAGTCTGCGATGGGGCGGTAGCCTTCGGGCAGGTCAAGGATGGCGAAGCGGTTCTTGAGGGCGCCGCAGTGGGCGAGCATGGCCCGCTGCAGGGTGTGGCATTCGGCCCGCGGAAGCAGCACGGCCTCGGGCACGACCACCAGCGTGACCTGGGGCTGCTTGTCCAGACTGGCCAGGCCTGCGGCCAGCTCGGCCGCGTCGATCCGGATGCCCTCGTCGTTCCGGTAGCTGCCGACCGACACCACGTGACACACCCAGCCGCCGTTCTCGAAGAACTGCCGCATGCAGGCATACAGCCAGTAGAAACCCCGGGTCTGGGTCAGCCGGTAGGGCGTCTGGTCGATCAGGAAGGCCTCTGCATCGCGCATGGCCAGGGGCTGATCGGGGTTCACTGCAGGGGCGCTGCCGGCCGGGTCGAGGCGAAAGCCCACGCAGTCGTCACCGGGGCCCGCCCCGAACAGCGACTCGAACTCGGCCAGCGAGGTGATGCGTGTCGGCTGGCAGCGCAGCGACTTGCCGCGTGCCTCTGCCTTCTCGGTGTAGCCGATGAAGGCGGGCTCGGCGGTAGGGACCTGCACCACCGAGCTGGGAAAGGCGTTCTGCTCCGCGATATAGACACCGGGTGTCTTCATCGTCCGGGGGTCGGTCATGGCGTGCACTCCGGTTGCGCGGTGGGCGGCGGGGTTCGCGAACAGGATAACCACACCGGCGCCCGACGGCGGCGTTGATTGCCCGGGGGCGTAGCGGCATGTCGATCGCGCCCATCGCCATCCGACAGGCATTGCAGGCGACCCGAATTGCGATGCCTCGCCCCCACGGAGCGCACAGGGGGCGCAAGGTGCACCACCGAGGGGGTCGCCATGAATGCCGGTTCGCCCATTGAGCCGTTGCCGGCCTGCGCACCCTCACAGCTTGGAGCCGCCCGATGACCCACAAGAACACCGTCTGCCTCTGGTACAACGGCACCGCCCTCGAGGCGGCCACGTTCTATGCGGAGACCTTTCCCGACAGCTTCGTCGAGGCGGTTCATCATGCCCCCGGCGACTACCCGTCGGGCACGCGGGGGGACGTGCTGACGGTCGAGTTCTCGGTCATGGGCATCCCCTGCCTGGGGCTCAACGGCGGGCCGGCATTCACCCACGACGAGGCCTTCTCCTTCCAGGTGGCCACCGACGACCAGGCAGAGACCGACCGGCTGTGGGCGGCCATCGTGGGCAACGGCGGGCAGGAGAGTGCCTGCGGCTGGTGCCGGGACCGCTGGGGCATTTCGTGGCAGATCACGCCCCGGGCCCTGGTGGCGGCCATTACCGACCCGGACCGGGCGGCCGCCAAGCGGGCCTTCGAGGCCATGATGACCATGGGCAAGATCGACATCGCGGCCATCGAGGCGGCATTTCGGGGCTGAGGCCGTGAGGCGGAACGCCGCCTAGCCCAGGCGGCCCAGCTTGCGGTAGAGGGTGTTGCGGCTGATGCCCAGCCGGCGTGCGGCCCGCGAGACATTGCCGCCGCACTCCTCCAGGCATTGTTCGATCGTCTGGCGCTCCAGGCGCCTCAGCGACACGGGGTCGGCCCCGGTGCCGGCCGGATCCGCCGCTGGCAGAGGCGCCGGATCCCCGACGGGCAGCGGCTCGGCCGCCTCTGGGCTGCCGTCCGGCTGCGGCGCGAAGCTCTCGTGCAGGTGGTGCAGATCGATGCGGCGCTCGTGGGGGTCGAGCAGGGCCAGCGCCACCCGCACGGTGTTGACCAGCTCCCGGATGTTGCCGGGCCAGGCGTGGCGCAGGAGCGCCGCGTGGGCCTGGCTGGAGACGGCCACCTCGCCGGGCAAGCCGCTTTCCTCGTCGATCACCTCGCGGATCAGCGCCGACAGGTCGGCCCGCTCGCGCAGGCTGGGCAGGGTCACGATCAGGCCTGCGATCCGGAAGTAGAGGTCGGCCCGGAAACGCCCCGCCTTGACGGCCACCTGCAGGTCGCAATGGGTGGCGCAGACCACCGACAGATCCACCGGCACCGGCCGCAGCGCGCCCAGGGGCTCGATCTGGCGCTCCTGCAGCACCCGCAGCAGGCGGGTCTGAAGGGCCAGCGGCATGTCGCCGATCTCGTCGAGGAAGAGCGTGCCTCCGTGGGCCTGCTCGATCCGGCCCTTGAAACCCTCGCGGCGGGCCCCGGTGAACGCGCCCGGCGCATAGCCGAAGAGTTCGGATTCGATCAGGGTCTCGGGAATCGCGGCGCAGTTGACCGGCACGAAGGGCATGCCGTGGCGGGGACCGCTGAGGTGGCAGGCCCGGGCGAAACGCTCCTTGCCGACGCCGGATTCGCCCAGGATCAGCAGCGGAATCGGCTTGCCGACCACGCGCGCCGCCCGCTCGGCGGCCGACTTCAGGCGCGGGTCCGCGTCGGTGAATCGCGCCAGCGTCACCACGGGCGCGGGCGCCTCCGGGGCGCGACGACGCAGCAGTACCGGGGAGGCCGCCTCGTCTTCCATCGACGCGGCCAGCTCAGGGGCGCCGCGGGGCGGCACCACCCGCGCCGGCCAGCGGGAACCATCGCGCCGCGCGAGGTGCAGCGGCGAGCGCGACTCGACCGCGGCCGGCCGGTAGAGTCGATCGAAGGGTTCGTCGAAGAGCATGCCGAAATCCAGGTCCCCACGATGGGCCAGCGGAATCGACAGGTGGCGGGCCGCCGTGGCGTCGGCGGCCTCAAGGCGGCCATCCGCGGCGAAAGCCAGCAGGCCCTCGTGCAGGGTGCCCAGGTTTTCGGAGCGGTCGGAGAGTCCGACCAGCCAGGCGTCGGCGCACTCGACCTCGAAGAGACGCCGCTCGATCAGGCGGGTGCCCATGCGCACCAGCGAGACCGTGTGCTCCTGGTGCGGCAGCACGTGCCCGGCGATGGCCAGCACGCCCATCACCCGCGCCTGGGCATCGCGGATCGGCGCCGCCGCACAGGTCAGGAAGGCGCAGTTGTCCAGGTAGTGCTCGCTGCCGACGATCTCGACCGGCGCGGCCTGCTGCAGGGCCACGCCGATGGCGTTGGTGCCGCGCAGGTCTTCCCGCCAGGTGGCGCCGATCCGCAGGCCGGCGTAGTCGGCGGCACGGGCGAAGCCCGGGTCGCCCTGGATCTCGAGCACGTTGGCCGACGCGTCGGCCAGGATCACGATGCTGCCGGAACCGCCGATATGGCCGGCCAGGTCGCCCATCGCCCCACGGGCGTGGCCCAGCAGGTGGCCATTGCGTTCGCGCATCTCGGAGACCGGCATGCCCCGGTCGGCCGGATGCCCGTCACCGGGCACGAACCCCGTCGGCACCCGGGCCGCCCGGCTCCTGCGCCAGGAGGCGAGGATGTGTTCCGCCAGCGCCGCATCGGACGCAGGGTCGCCCTGGATGGATTCGAAGAAGGCCTCGCGCGCCTTGCGGGCGAGGGCATCCCTCTGTCGTGCAGATTTCGTTGGTTCCGTCATGACCTCGGTGCGGCGGGACCTGTTGTTCTGTCCTGCCAGGCGGGGCCATGCGCAACACCCCTCGCGTTGCCTCGGTAACGGCCCGCCCGGTTCCCGCCGGTTCAATGTCATATGTGATGCAAATTCAGGTCCAACGATGATCCGCGCACCCGGCCGGGCGCCGCCATGCCCGGGGCATTACCGGCAATTCCCCCGGGCACCCCATGGTTGTTTGCGCTTGCAGCATCAAGCATGCCGAAAAGCGCCGCAATCCCTATAAATACGGAGGAGTATGGCATATGTACCGATTGCTGCATTGCGGAACAAATCCGCAAATCCGGTGCCCCAGATTGACACAATGGGGGCCGCGAAACGCTACGGCGGTGGACCCGGATTTCAGGCGGATGGGCAGGGTGGCGCGGGTGTCTCGCCCGGCGTCAGGGAGGGCATGGGGGGCCGCCAGGCCATGCATTGCAACGCACCAAAGCAGGCCCGGACGCGCGAAACGGAGCAGGCCTGATGTCGGCCACCCGCAGCGGCCACCCGCCGGATGCTGCGCGTCAGGGGCGCAGGATGCGCCAGCCCGGCAGGCCTGCGAGCTCCTCGGCCGAGGCATTGCTGATGAGCACCACCTCATCGGCCTGGTCGAAGGGCGCGGCGTCGGCCCGAGCCGCCAGCTCCGCCAGGCGGCGGGGCGCATAGGCGTCGAGACGCCCGGGGCGCAGGGTGTCGGCAAAGCCGTGCACCGGCGCCTTGTCGGTCTCGAGGGCGTAGACGGTGTAGCGCTGCCCCTCGAGGGAGCGCAGCAGGGCCGGCACCCGCGGCATGGCGTCGCGCATCGAGAACGAGGTATCCACCAGCACCAGCAGGCGGTGGGGGTGCTGCAGCAGCCAGGCGTGATAGCCCCCGGCGGCGCCTCCCCAGGCCACCAGCGCGATCACGAGCCAACGGAGCATGGCCTTCATGGGGCTACATCTCGGCGTTCAGGAGGGCGCCGATCTTGTACTCGATCTCGCCCTCGCCCGCGTTCAGGCTGGCCGCCTCGACCAGCGAGGAGAGCTTCTTGAGCTGGTCGATCTTGGCCTCGTAGCCGATCGTGTAGATCGGGATGCCCAGGCCCTCGAAAATGGGCGCGCTGTTGTCGAAGTTGAATCCCCGGTTGGTGTCCCCGTCGGTCAGCACGAAGAGCACCGGCTTGATCGAGGGATTGCGGGCCTTCTCGTCGAGCAGCATGTTGAGCCCCACCACGGCGCCGTCGTACATGGCGGTATTGCCGTCGGCCTCCATGCGCTGCACGGCGGCGTGGAAGGCCGCCTTCTGGGACAGGTCGAAGGGCCGGATCGGCAGCACCGTCGTCACCTGATGGTTGAACACCACCAGGCCGATGGAATTGTTCTGGCTGATGAACTCCGAACCGCCCAGCAGGGCCTTCTTGAGCTGGGCCAGCCGCACGCCGCGCATGGAGCCGCTGACGTCGCAGACGAACACCGCGGCGATCGGGCGCCCCGCGTCCTTCTTCTCCTTCCACAGGTGCTGGGCCTGGACCAGCACCTCGCCCTTGGGCACCGGGAAGGCGTTCTTGTAGTCCATCTCGGGGTCGAAGCCGAACTCCTTGGCCAGCCGCCGATAGCGCGCCTGGCGACCGTACTCGGCGAAGGCCTTGAGGGTGTCGCGCTGGTCTACCGTGAGCTGGCCCAGCCCGACCAGCGGGTTGTCGTGGCGCACGCCAAAGGGGATGAATTCGTAGCCGGACTGCAGCGACGGCGTCTTGACGTAGGTCTGGTACTCCATCACGAAGGCATCGAGCGAGCCGCTGCGCTCCACCGACTCACGCATCTGCAGGGTGGTCAGCGCCACGAAGGGCACGCCCTTCTGAAAGCTCTCGAAGGCGCTGACCACGTCCGGCAGCAGCATGCTCTCCGGCTTGCCGTCGCTGAAGCGGCTCAGCACCGTGACCAGGAAGTTCAGGCCGGTACTGCTGGCGAAGGGGTCGGTGTAGCCCATCACCAGGCTGCCCTGGACCACCGCATCCACCAGCGTGGGCACGTCCACGCGACCGTACTTGTCGCGCAGCCGGGTGGCCACGGACTGCTTCATGACCACCCCGGCCACGTTGCCCACCGTGCTCTCGGCGATCGGCTCGACCTTCACGCCCTCGGCCTCGACCATCGAGACCCACAGGGCGTTCGAGGGCGAGAAGCCCTGGGGCACGTACTTGCGCGCGGCGATGAAGTCGTGGCCGGTGCCCGAGGCGATCTTGCGGATCGACACCTGCGCCAGGTGGCCGCTGGCGAGCCGCACCGCGGCCCGGTTGAAGTCCTCGGCCACCTGGACCATCCAGCCGTCGGTGCCGTCGCCGGACTTCTCGGTGGAGACGAAGATCTCCGCCACGGCCGCCGATGCGCCGCCCTCGGGCACCACCACCAGCGGGAAGGTGCCGATGTCGGGCAGGCTCTTCTTCAGGTCACGGCTGCCCCCCAGTTCGATGCGGGCCCGCTCGGTGACGATGTCCTCGCGCCAGTCCACCTGGCTGCGCATGCCGCGAACGGCGTCCACGGCGTCGTCGTAGCGCATGGCCCGCGCGTGGCTGGGGGCGCCCTGGCTGTCGGGCTCGCCCATGGGGGCGCCCTCGAAGAAGTTCTGGAATACCGCGATGCCGATCGTAATCAGCGCCACGATCGCGAACAGTCCGAAGCGTCCCGACGATCTCGTCCGTGCCATCCTGCCTCCTCTCGCACCGCTGCCGGCCGGCGACGGGCTGCGTGAATTGCGTTTGCGTTTGCTCACTTGCCGGACGCGTAGCGCCCGGTGCGGGCTGCCAGCGCCTCGAGTTCCCCGATCGCCTCGTCGGCCGACAGGCTGGCGTGTCCGCCCCGCATGCGGGTGCCGGCGAGGGCGGCCGAGGTGTTGTCGAGCACGGCCATGGCCCGCTCGTTCTCGGCCAGCAGGTCCTCGACCTTGGCCCGCTGCCCCTCCAGCACACCGCGACTCTGGCGGATGGTCTCCAGCTCGAGCCGCTCCTTGTCGGTGATGCCGTCGCGCTCGATGTCCTCTACGCGGCGATCGAGATAGGCCTCGTCCATGCCCGACAGGCTGGTCAGGGTCACCACCACCTCGTGGAGATTGTCGAGCCCGGCCAGATAGACCTGTTCGGCGGTGCCCAGGTAGCGACCATAGGTCACCTCGCCCTCGTCGAGGCGATGGCGCAGCACCTCGACCAGCCGATCGAGCTTCTGCCGCATCAGGCGCAGCTGCTCGACGCCCTGCTCTGCCCCCAGCCGGGCCAGGTCGGCCTCCAGCTTGCGCACCCGCACCTCGCCGGCCGCCCCGAGCTCGCCGGGGGCCGGCAGCAGCCGCTCGATGAAGGCCGGGTCGCGCAGCTTCAGCACCGGCCACAGCAGGGCCAGCAGCACGGACAGGCCGATGGCCGCGGCGGCGATCAGCAGGCCGGGCTGGAACCAGTCGATGAACAGCCACGGGGCCGCGCCACAGAGGGCGAGCACCAGCCAGGTGCCAGGCTCGGTGGCCAGGGCGGTCAGCGCCCGGCGGGTCAGCATGATCGGGTCGGTCCTCGGACGGTCGTCATTCCCGCGGGATGGTAGCGCAAAGACACGACGGGGACCGGTCGCAGTTGGCAGCCGCGCGTCATCAGTCGGCCGGGACGGTTCGATCGGCCGCCCAGGCGCGCAGGTAGGCGATCTTCTCGGCCATCAGCACCGACAGGGGACGGGTACCCGCCAGCTCGGCCAGCAGCACCTCGGTATCGAGCGGTGCGCCCCGGCCGTGGGCGGCATACAGGGAGGCCACCACCGCCTGCTCGATCTCGGCCCCCGAGAAGCCCTCCGAGCCGATCGCCAGGGCGCCGAGGTCGAAGCCCTCGGCCGTCTGCCCGCGCTTGGCGAGGTGGATGCGGAAGATCTCGGAGCGCACCGCCGGGGCCGGCAGATCGACGAAGAAGATCTCGTCGAAGCGCCCCTTGCGCAGGAGCTCCGCGGGCAGCGCCGAGACGTCGTTGGAGGTGGAGATCACGAACACCGGCGCGCGCTTCTCCTGCAGCCAGGTCAGGAAGCTGCCGAGCACCCGGGTGGACACACCGCCGTCCTCCGAGCCTCCCTGGGGAAACGCCTTCTCCAGCTCGTCGATCCAGAGCACGATGGGAGCGAGCGACTCGGCGACGCGGATGGCACGGGACAGGTTCTTCTCGCTCTCGCCCACGTACTTCGCGAAGATCCGGCTCGGATCGAAGCGGATCAGCGGCAGCTGCCACTCGTGACTCACCGCCTTGGCGCACAGGCTCTTGCCGCAACCCTGCACGCCGAGGAGCAGTAGGCCTCGCGGGGGCTCGAGCCCGAAGGAGCGAGCGCGCTCAGGCTCGGAGAAGGCGACCTTCCGCTGGCGCAGCCACGACTTCAGCGCGTCCAGGCCGGCGACGTCGACCATGGATGATTCCGTGGGGATGAAGTCGAGCATCCCAGTGGCCTCCACGGCGGAGCGCTTCGCAGCGCGCACGCGGTCGAGCACGCTGCGATCGAGACGACCGTGTTCGATGATGGCCTGGGAGAGCACACGCTTGACCTCGAAGAAGGTCAGCCCCTTCAGCTGCTGGAGCAACACCGCGACGTCTTCACCCGTCAGCTCCATCTCCACGGTCATGCGAGCGCGCAAGCTCGCGAGCAGCGAGCGCGTGTACTCGTAGTACTCGTCCTCGGTGATCGGATCGAGGTGCACCTGGGTGAGCAGCGCCCTGGTGGCCCGGGGCAGCTCCAGGGGATCGTCGGCCAGCGCGATCGCGCCGCGGTGTCGGGAGAGCTGCTGGCAGGCATCGAGCAGCGCGCTCTGCACCTTTGCGTCCTCGGTGAATCGCGCAAAGTCTCGCAGGTAGTAGATGGCTTCGAGGCCGGAGGCGCGGATGTGTTCGACCGCGAGCAGCGGCGACTTCGTGCCGTGCACCGGTCCCTGCATGTCCGTCCGGCGCAGCCCCGCGCTCGCAGTCCACACGAAGTAGGGCAGCCTCAAGCTCCCCGCGAGAGACTCCAGCAGCACCTCCACCCGGTCCTCCTCGCTGGTCTCGAAACCGATCAAGGGGTGATGCGCTGCGACCAGCAGCTCGAGATCACGGAGCTGGGCGAGGGGCACCGGAGGGCGGGTCATCGCCCCCAATATACACAGACTCAGGCGCCGAGCGCTCGCGCCAGCCGATCCTTGCCGTCCGTCTCCAGGACTTCGCCGTGCGCCATGATCACGCGATCGAAGTCCCAGGCCAGGATTTGCTCGAGGCTGGCCTGGTAGGCGGCCTTTTGCTTGATCGCCGAGCGCAGCAGACGCGACTGCCCCAGCTTCTTGTGAGTGCCGGTGAGCCGAAACACCAGCCCGCTCAGCCAGCCCTTGTACTCGAGGATGTTGAACACGAGATCCGTCACCACCAGCGTCCTCGTGGCGGGGTGTAGCACGATCACCTCGTCCAGCTTGGGCATCCCGCCCAGCAGCAGGCTCTGAACCTCACCGAAGCGCGGCGCCTGGCCCGCCTCGATCACCTCACCGGTCAGGTCGGGGCGCTTCCTGGCGAGCGCTGCGCCGCGCCATAGCTTTGCCCCAGGGAACCGCTCCAGGGCGGGTCGCGCATACAGGTGATGAAAGCTATTCGGAGCCAGCACGTGCTTCACCTCACCCAGCCGACCGATGTGCTCGGCCTGGGAGTCGTCCAGGGGCACTCCTCCGTGCAGCATCAGGCCGTCTCCGGTGTCGAGCACGACCATTCTCGTGCGGAAGTGGACCATGCCCAGGATGAACAGGTCGTGTTCGCTGTGCCAGACGCCGGGGGCGAGTTCCTCGAGTACCTTGGGTTGCTGCATGTGGGTTCCTTTCCGCCGACACCGCTGGCGGCGCGCTCCACATGGGGAGCCTCCGCAGCCAAGTCAATCGGCACGCGCCTCACCACGCTGGCCGATCGGGTGGGGGTGAGCAAGCAGGCCGGAGTCAGCGCCTCGGAAACGAGCAAAAGCTGCGTGACCTGCACGGTCTACCGCAGAGCTTGCTCGGCGCGCTGGAGGCTCGCCCGGAAGCAAAGGACTCGTGATAGCGTCATGATATGTTCGAATCGGCCGAGCTCGGGCACGCCCTCACCAAGGACGAATACAACGAACGCGTTCCGCACCTGCGAGCGGAGCTCCTGGCCGCCCAGCGACAGCTGGCGGACGCACCCTTCCCGGTGCTCATCCTGCTCAACGGCGTCGACGGCGCAGGCAAGGGCGAGACGGCGAACCTGCTCAACGAGTGGTTCGATGCGCGCTTCCTCGAGACGCACGCCTTCGACGCACCCGCTCAGGAAGAAGCCGAGCGACCCCGCTACTGGCGCTACTGGATGAAAACGCCTCCGCGCGGAAAGATCGGCATCTACATCGGCAACTGGTACACCATGCCGATCATCTCCCGCGTGATCGGTGACGCGAACGACGAGGACCTGGCCAGGCAGCTCGCCCACGTCCGCAACTTCGAGCGCATGCTCGCCGATGACGGCGCACTCATCATCAAGCTCTGGTTCCATCTCTCGAAGAAGGAGCAAAAGCGACGGCTGAAGAAGCTGGAGAGCAACCCAGAGACCTCCTGGCGCGTGAGCAAGCAGGACTGGAAGCACTTCAAGCACTACGACGACTTCAGGGCGATCAGCGAGCGCGCCCTGCGCGACACCAGCAGTGGTGAGGCTCCCTGGACGATCATCGAAGGCACCGACTCCAGGTACCGCGCGGTAACGATGGGCGAACACATCCTCGAGCGCATCCGCGAGCATCTGGCGACCCACGGTGAGCGCACGAAGTCCACGCCTCCGGATCCCAACGTCGCCGACCCCTTGACCATCCTGGACCGGGTCGACCTCACGAAGGACATCGAGAAGTCTCACTACGACCACGAGCTGGAGCGGCTCCAGGGCAGGCTGAACAAGCTGAGCCGAAAGGTGAAGAAGAAGAACGTCTCCGTCGTGATCGTCCTCGAAGGCTGGGATGCCGCAGGGAAAGGCGGGGCGATACGCCGCATGATCCGCGCCCTGGACGCAAGGCAGTTTCGCGTGATCCCGATCTCGGCGCCGAGCCAGGAAGAGCGAGACCACCACTACCTGTGGCGCTTCTGGCGCCACATCCCGCGCTCGGGGCACATCACCATCTACGATCGCTCCTGGTATGGGCGGCTCATGGTGGAGCGGGTGGAGGGCTTCGCGCGCCCGGACGAGTGGGGGCGGAGCTACGCCGAGATCAAC
>JAGRFX010000476.1 GCA_020445805.1 Rhodocyclaceae bacterium | reverse complement strand
CGCGTGGCCAGCATCCAGTCCACCGCCGCCAGCAGCCGCGGGCTGCAGCCCGGAAGCGCCCGCGCCACCAGCGGCGGCTGGTCGTCGTGCAGCGTGCGTGCGGTGGCCGGGGCCGGGGCCTCTCCGGTGAGCACGTAGTGCAGCGTGGCGCCCAGCGCGTAGAGGTCGGTCCACGGGCCCTGGCGCGACGCGCTCACCTCCGCGTACTGCTCGATCGGCGCATAGGCCGGCTTGAGGATCGCCGTCAGCGTCTGGCTGCGGTCTCCGATCACGCGCCGGGCAGCGCCGAAGTCCAGCAGCACCGGGCGGCCATCGGGTTCGATCAGGATGTTGTCCGGCGCGATGTCGCGGTGGTACACGCCCGCGGCATGCAGCGTCTCGATGGCCCCCAGCAACGGCCCGAGCACCGCGCGCAGCCAGGCCTCGTCCGGTGGGCCCTGCATGGCCTGCCGGACGGCCTTGAGCGTCTGGCCGTGGTAGATCGGCATCGCCATGTAGGCGGTGTCGTTCTGCTCCCAGAACCGGTAGACCTTGAGCAGCGACGGGTGGTCGAAGCGCGCCAGCAGCTTGGCTTCGTTGACGAACGAACGCAGGCCGAGCGCGAACGTCTCGGCGTCGGACTGCGAGCGCAGCGACACGTGCAGCGTGGCCGTGCGGCCGGCCAGCGCAGCCGGCA
>JAGRFX010000475.1 GCA_020445805.1 Rhodocyclaceae bacterium | reverse complement strand
AGGTAGCCTGCGAGTTGTTTCGGTTGCATCGACGATCCCCGTTGAACGAAATCCGCCCGGCATGCCAGGTGATTGGTTGCCAGGCGGATATGATCGAAATCATACCTGGCAACAAAAAACAAGGTCTTCATGCGCAATTGATTCGACCTATCTGAACTGGCCGGTGCCTTCGGTGACCTGGGGACCCTGCGTCGATTCGCTCCGGCTGCCCCGGCCGAATCACTGTGCAACCGGTAGCCGTATCACGCTGGAATCACCGGCCGCATCTCGCTGGAACAGGTGGCCGAATCGCGTGGAATGCGCACTCATGATCTCAGCTCCTCGAACCGCCCGGTGCGGACCCGCATGCCGGGTGGTGTGGGGGGGTCGGTCAAGTACTTACTCTGACCGCCCCTATCCAGATTGCTGCGGGTAATTTTCCATCTGAAATCGGCAAAGTCTGGGGTGTGCACCGCCAATTTATGCTCGACTGCGCCCGAAAGCCCCCGCCATATTTCGTGAATAATTCGCAATATCTGCCCGCACCAAGGTGTCTGGCGCCTCCGCGGGCGGCTAGCTTTCGTCAATCTGTAAAGTAATTGGGTGGTTGGTTGAGATGTTCCGTACAGGTAGCTTCTCCTCGGTCCTTGATCGCCCCTGGGAGAGGTGCGGCCGGTATCATGCAGTTACACGTGGGG
>JAGRFX010000474.1 GCA_020445805.1 Rhodocyclaceae bacterium | reverse complement strand
CGGGCAGCAGCCAGTGATCGCCGCTATCGGCGCGGTAGGCATCGGCAACCACCGTGAGCGAACCGCCGCCGATGCCATCGCGGTCAGCACGCAGACCGAGCCGGGTGCTTCGCCAGCTGTCGTTTCCCGCCTCACCGCCCACTTCGTCACCGGCGCGGTCGTCGCGACTGCGCAGGGTGATGCGATAGCTTCCGTGCTCGCCCCAGTCGCCGCCGTGGCGCAGGTCCATCAGGCTGCGCGAGACCTTGCCCGTGGCGGCCCTGAGTTCGGTTCCACGCGTCGCCCGCGAGTGGCGGGTAATGATGTTGATCACTCCATTGACCGCATTCGCGCCCCACTGCGCGCCGCCGGGGCCACGCACCACCTCGATCCGCTCGATATCGCCGAGCGGTATGTCCAGCGCCTCCCAGAAGGTGCCGGAGAACAGCGGCGAATAGACCGACCGACCATCCACCAGCACCTGCAGCCGATTGGCGAAACGTCCGTTGAAGCCGCGGATCGATACCGCCCAGCGATTGCGCCCAAGCGCCGCCACCTGCACGCCCGGCACATGGCGCAAGGCCTCGGGCAGACTCGTCACGCCGAGGCGCGAGAGCTCATCGGCGGTCAGCACATAGATCGCCGAAGGCGCATCGCCCAGGCGCTCGCTCTTGCGCGAGACGGTGGTCACTTCCTGATC
>JAGRFX010000473.1 GCA_020445805.1 Rhodocyclaceae bacterium | reverse complement strand
GTCGGTGATGCGCGCGGCGTTCAGCAGCGGCGTGGCCATGGTCGCCCCCAGGATGCCGCTCGCGATCACCAGCACCGCCGTCAGCGAGGGTAAGCCGCCCACACGTTCGGCCACCGCCATCGCCACCGGGGCGGTGACGCCCTTGGGCGCGATGGAGGCGATCAGCTCGCGCGGCGCACCCCAGAGCTTCACGACCGCCATGGCCAGCAGCGCACCCATCAGGTTGCCGGCCAGCAGGGTGACCAGCGCCGGGGTCAGGGTGGCCTTGACCTCGGCCCACTGCCGCCGCAGCGGAATGGCGAGCGCGACCGTGGCGGTGCCCAGCAGGAAGTGCACGAACTGGGCACCGTCGAAGTAGACGGCGTAGGGCGTTTTGGTGAGCGTCAACACGCCCACCAGCACCACCACCGCGGTCAGCACCGGGTTCAGCCAGGGCGTGCCGCCCGCAGCACGCTGCAGGCGCAGAGCCAGCACGTAGACGCCGACGGTGAGCAACAGCCACAGCAGGGGGCTGGCACCAAGGTAGACCCAGAGCGATGTCATGCGGCTGCCTTCATTTGGGGCCGCCGAGGCCATCGCGGCGACGCCGCAGGCGCTGGAACAGCCAGGCGGACAACACCATCGTCACGGCGCTGCTGAGCACGATGCCGGCCAGCAGCGGGGCCCACCACAGCGCGATG
>JAGRFX010000472.1 GCA_020445805.1 Rhodocyclaceae bacterium | reverse complement strand
CAGTACCCGCATGCCGTTCGGCCAGTTGATGCAGATCGGCAACGCCTTCGGCAAGGTCCAGGATTCGCTATCGTTCTTCATCGACGCCTACCAGAGCATCGCGGCGTGGCGTGCGGTCACCCTACGTCTGACCCAGTTCGCCGAGGCCGTGGACGGACTCGACGAGCGCGTCGCCGCGATCACTCAAGCTCGTCGCGAGCGTGCGGCCCAGCCCGCCACGCGCGATTTGGAGATCGACCGACCGGATGGCATGGCGCTATTGCGAGGGTTGGATCTGTCGCTGGACCGGGGAGATTCGCTGCTGATCACTGGGACCTCGGGCGCCGGCAAGAGCACCCTGCTGCGCACCCTGGCCGGGGTGTGGCCCTACGCGCGCGGCACGGTGTATCTGCCCGAAGCGGAGGTGCTGTTCGTACCTCAGCGCCCGTATCTCCCCATCGGCACCCTGCGGGACGCGTTGCTGTATCCGCAACGCGCCACGCTCGACGACACTCTATTACGACAGACACTGCGCGATGTCGGACTCGATCGGTTTGCCGATGCGCTCGATACGGTCGAGGATTGGGCGCAGACCCTGTCGGGCGGCGAACAACAGCGGGTGGCCTTCGCCCGCATTTTGCTGCGCCGGCCGAGATGGCTGTTCCTCGACGAAGCCAGTTCGGCGCTGGACGAGCCGTCCGA
>JAGRFX010000471.1 GCA_020445805.1 Rhodocyclaceae bacterium | reverse complement strand
GGTGTGAGCTATCTGGTCCAGATCCCGCTGACGTTGCAACGCGCCTTGGCCGATCCGGTGATCCTTGCCGTGCCCATGTATATCCTGATGGGAGAGATCCTTTATCGCGGCCGGATCGGGCAGCAGCTTTTCGATGTCGCCAATGCCTGGGTCGGGCGGCTGCGCGGCGGCACCGGGGTTTCGGCGGTCACGGCCTTCACCTTCTTCGCGGCCATCGTCGGATCGTCCATGGCCTCGGTGCTGACCATCGGGCGCATCGCGCTGCCCGAGATGGAGAAGGTCGGCTATCCGAAACGGCTCAGCTACGGGCTGTCGGTCGTTGGCGGATCGCTCGGGATCCTGATCCCGCCCTCGATCCCGCTGATCCTTTACGCCTCGCTGGCCGAGGTGTCGCCGGCCGACCTGTTCATCGCGGGGATTCTGCCGGGCCTGCTGATCGCGGCGCTTCTGGCGGTCTGGGCGATGATCGCCTCGCCCCGCGTTCCGGCAGGAAGCGGGGGGCGCTGGTCGGCGGGGCATGCGCTGCGCATCACGCTGCGTGCATTGCCCGACCTGTCGCTGCCTTTTTTTTTTATTGATACGGTCACCACCGAGATCTACACCCCGACCGAGGCTGCCGGGGTCGGCGTTGTGCTGGCGCTTCTGCTGACGCTGGTGGTGCGCCGCAGCCTGCGCCTGTCGGA
>JAGRFX010000470.1 GCA_020445805.1 Rhodocyclaceae bacterium | reverse complement strand
TGGCCGGAGGCGGAGCTGCGGATCGTTTCGCCAGCCGGGCACGCCGCCAGCGAACCGGGCATCGTCGATGCGCTGATCACCGCCACTCAGGCGTTCGCCGATCGATTGGCATGATCGGACTGCTGCAACGGGTCGCCGCGGCCCAGGTCGAGGTCGATGGCGACCCGGTGGGCGCCATCGACACCGGTTTGCTGGTGCTGATCGGGGTCGAGCGCGGCGACACCGAGATCCAGGCCGACCGGCTGCTGGAGCGATTGCTCGGCTATCGGGTATTCGCCGACGCCGACGGCAAAATGAACCGGAGCCTGCGTGAGGTCAGCGGTGGACTCCTGCTGGTGCCGCAGTTCACCCTGGCGGCCGACACCCGCAAGGGCATGCGTCCCAGCTTCACCCCAGCCGCGTCGCCGGCCGAAGGCGAACGATTGTTTGGCTATCTGGTCGAACGGGCGCGACGCCAACATACGCCCGTCGCCACCGGCCGCTTCGGCGCTCACATGCGGGTCGATCTGACCAACGACGGCCCCGTAACTTTTTGGCTGCGCGCGACCCCGACCACCAATACCTAACCGATTTCTCCTTCGAATCCCCGCCATTCGCATGATCCCGTATTTCCCGCCTTCCTCCGGCGCTGCGTCGCGCGCCGGAAATTTCGCCCTTATTCTTCTGCTGACATTGATCGTGCT
>JAGRFX010000469.1 GCA_020445805.1 Rhodocyclaceae bacterium | reverse complement strand
CGCCGATATGCACGAAACGCTTTCCGAAGCGGCCGGTGTTGGACTGGCCGGTCCGCAGGTTGGTGTTTCGGAACGAATCGTGGTGGTTCAGGTGCCGGCCGGGTATCTGGAAGAAGGCCAGGAAGCGATCACCCTCACCCTGATCAATCCGGAACTGGTGAACGCTTCCGGTGAACAGTACGGACCGGAAGGGTGCCTCAGCTTCCCGGGCATCGTGGCCGATCTGCCGCGCGCCGAACGGGTGACGGTCCGCTGGCTCGATCTCGACGGCAATCGCCATCGCCTCTCGGCCACCGGCGAATATGCCCGCATCTTCCAGCACGAGATCGATCATCTCGACGGCATCCTTTTTCTCGATAAGGTGATCGATCCCGCATCGATCAAGCGATACTAGATCCGGAGACCATGTACACCCCATCAGAACCAGACCATGAGACGGAGTTGCGCCGGCAATTCGCTGAGCAACGCGCGGACATCGTGCGGCTTGCGCGCGAATACCCGGCAGCCATCACCACCGATCAATTGCTCGAATCGATCCGCCAGCATGAAGCCCTTGAACGGGTGCGCGCACATTGGCTCGCATCGGACGATCCCCGTGATGTGGGGGATCCTGACGACGCCCAAAAACCGCACATGTAGAACAATCGTTCTGTACGTGCTACCATAGCGTCGATATCTTCCCG
>JAGRFX010000468.1 GCA_020445805.1 Rhodocyclaceae bacterium | reverse complement strand
TGAGTGCCAAGCCCCTGTTCGACGACGCCGGGCGCCCGGCCGGCTGGCGCGGCGTGGCCAGCGACGTCACCGACGCCCGCCACGCCAGCCATCGCCTGCGCTGGCTGGCGCACAACGATGCGCTGACCGGGCTGGCCAACCGCCACCAGTTCCGCAGCCAGCTGGCACAGCTGCTGGAGCAGCAGGCCACGCTGGCCGTGTTGTGCCTGGACCTGGACCACTTCAAGTCGGTCAACGACAGCATGGGCCACGGGGCGGGCGACACCCTGTTGCGCATCGTCGGCGAGCGCCTGCTGGCCGCCGTGCGCCGCCATGACACGGTGGCCCGCCTGGGCGGCGACGAGTTCGCGGTGCTGATGCACGCGGCCGACCCGGCGGAGATCGAACCCCTGTCGCGGCGACTGCTGGAGGCGCTGCGCCAGCCCTGCGACGTCGGCGGCCTGCAGGTGGCCGCGCGGGCGAGCATCGGGGTCGCCGTCGCGCCTCGCGACGGCACCAACGTGGACACGCTGATCAACCACGCCGACATCGCGCTCTACGCCGCCAAGGCGGCCGGGCGCGACGAGGTGCGCTTCTTCGACAGCGCGATGGCGTCGTCCACCCGCCGGCGCGTCACGCTGGAGCACGCATTGCGCAGCGCGCCGGGTGACGGCACGCTGCGCCTGGTCTACCAGCCGCAGCTTC
>JAGRFX010000467.1 GCA_020445805.1 Rhodocyclaceae bacterium | reverse complement strand
CCCGCGACGCACGAGGTCTAAGTGGGTCAGCCCGCCCGCAAGCGGTCGGGCTGACCTGGCCGCGAAACGCGGCCACCCACAGGGCACTAAGACCCGGATAAATCGCTGGCAGCCCGGCAAGCCGGGCCGCCAGCTCAACCGGGTGTCTGTGGACACCTCGGCGGTCACCCTCATCGCCACCCAAATTCTCAAAACAGTCTGCAGAAAAGAAGTAGCCAGTCGCAAACCTCGCGTTTGCACGCTTCCTCCCAACTTATGCACGTGCTTTAGGTTCCGCCAAGGGCATGACCACCGCTGCGACGTGGGTCCTATCCTGGGGTCGTCTCAGAAAACGGAAAATAAAGCACGCTAAGCCGCCCCCGGCTTTTCGATCGGCACGGCCCACCATTCCTGCGCGTGCTGCGCCGTGTTCGGTCGGTTCGAGGTGTCCACCTGGAACCCCCGCAGCAGCAGCCCGCGCGGTGTGATCCGCAGCACCTGGACGTCGAACAACGGCGGCAGCAGGCCGCGCCTGGCCGAGGTGCCCCAGCGCTCCCAGAGCTGCGCCGCGTGCAGCGGCCGCTTCTCGGCGGTTCCGATCGGAATGTCGCCGATGCTCAGGGTGCCGATCGTGCCGGGGTCGGCCAGGCACTCCTCGCGCGGGCGGCGAACCCCGGCCACCATCAGCTCGACGACTCTAACGTGCA
>JAGRFX010000045.1 GCA_020445805.1 Rhodocyclaceae bacterium | reverse complement strand
TCTCGCGAGGAAGTCGCCATGACGCTCAATCCGAACACCCCGTCTGGCGCCGCACGGCGCGTTTTTGCATCACCCTGCTAACTGCGTGCGGATCGCGGGAATCCCAGTCGTCCGTACCCAGTTTCCAGCGTATGCGACGCCACCAACAAATGCGACTGCATTGACGATGCTTTCGCCTTGGACTGCGGCATTGTCACTTTGCACTCCATTAATCAAGTGGCCTGGGAGCGCAATTAGACCGTCTGCCATGTTGCCGAATGTAGTCATCCAGCCGCGTTCAATCACCGACGATGAGAGACTAGATAGTCCGTACCCGGTCCAATAGATCATTCCTGGAGGAGTGAGGTTTACCACCCCCTTTCCAACGCCATAGCGGAACGGCGCCTCGGCGCGCGTCTGATACATGTAGAGTTGGTCGTCGGCACTCTGACGCTCAGCGACAATTGAGGGAGGAGCCCCGTAGAGGCGGGCGCCGTCGTATGAAGCACTGGCTATCTGCAACTCGCCGATCCAGTGCCCGCAAGCGCTGCTTTGCGGATCACGACAGGCCATGTCCGTGACGACGTCACGCTCCCGATCTACGTAATTGATCGCGTCGATTTCGACCTGGAGATCGGCGATGCAATCGCGATCGCCGTGGCATCCGCGCTTCTGCTCTTCGAGGTCCGCGCGTCGAGTCGCCTCACTGTGCGCAAGAAAGTTGTTCCTTGCGGAGTTGCCCGCCGCCCCCTGCGCCGTCTCCTGGTCCAGCCCGAGTTCCCAGGCGAGCCCTCGCGCAAAGAGTTCGTTGCCGACTTGGTAGGCTGAACTGGTGTAGGCGTTGTTGGGGTCTATTGAACCGCCGAGGGCCGCAAATGCATTACCCACGACGCTCTCGGCCGCTCCCCCGAGGGCACCCGCGGCGCAGTCGGCGTTGCGTGCCACTGCGGAAGCGCAGCCCAGCCCGGCGTGGGCGAGGGTCTGCAGCGCGGGGTTGGCTTGGGTGCCGCCCCTGCCGAACGTGGTGCCGATCTGGTTGGCGCCGGCGGCGGACAGGTCAAGGACGATCGAGTCGCGGAAGAGATCCACAAAGCTGCCGCCCTCGCTGCCATAGACCAGCGTCGAGACGCCGGCATTGACGACGCCACGGGCGAAATAGCCAACGGAGTGACCGGCCAGATCCTCGAGGCCACCGCTCGCCAGGCGCTCGCTGCCGGGGATCCTGGTGATGCCGGCCATCTGGTTGATGCTGATGCTGCCCTCAGCTCCGTCTGGCCAGATCTGCGCATGCAGGAGACCGGCCGTACCGGCCGCGACAAGCGTCTGCTTCCAGGTCTCTTCCGAGCCCAGGCTATCGAAGACGGCGCCGACATCTCCGCCTGAGTTGGCGAAGGAGACTGCCGAGGTGGTGACGAGGCTCGTGAAGGCCGCGTTGAGGGCCGCACCGGCAGCGGTGTACGTGGTCACACCCGCTGCGGTCGTGGTACTGAGGGCGACGGCGCCAGCCGTGGTGGCCGTGCCGCCACTGGTTGCTGCTGTGGAGGTGCCGGCGACGGAACTACCGGCCCCCCAGGTGGCAACCGCAATGGCAACCGTCCCGACGATCATGCCCTCCTGCGTCAGTGCCTGATTGTCGATATCCCAACTCTGCTCCGCCGTATTGACCGCCTGGAACTGTGTGGTGGGCTCGGCCGCGAGGCTCGCCATCCACCCCTGTCCCGGATCCGTCGCCTGTTCGGCGAAGCGCGAGCGCAGTTCCTCCTGGCTGAAGCGTGTGGTGTCCGCCTCGCCAACCGCCACCTGCACCGTGGGCGTGGTGCCGCCGAAGTCCACATCCCCTGCGATGTGCGCCCAGTGGGCGCTCTGGGTGATGCTTCCCTGGTCGGACGTGATGGTGTAGGACCAGTCGTTGTCCTTCTGCTCGAACTGGTGGAAGTCCTCGTCGGTCTCGATGACGAAGTCGATGGCTTTGCTGTCGAAGCGGGTGCCACCGCCGGCGTCGATTTCGACGGCGCCAAGTTCGACCGAACCGGCCCTGAGGACCATGCGCCCGCCCGCGTCGATGCGGCTCTCCTGGACGCGGCTCGTGACGGTGGTGGAGCGCTCGAGGTCGGTGGCCTTGCCGAGAGTGACCCGGTCCTGGCTCAGCCAGCCGCTCATGGTGCTGTCGCTCGCCCCGCCGAGGGTGAGGCGTTCGCCGACGTCGGTCAGGAAGTCGCCCTCGACCGTCACGTGGGTGCCGGTGAGGTCCGCGTCGCCGCCGGTGGTGAGCGCGAGCGACTCACCGCCCACCGCCAGGGTGTTGAAGCGGGTGGTGACGGTGGTCTCGGTCTGGCGGTCCTTGCTGCGCTGGGTGCTTGCGCCCATGTCGTGCGCCCGCCCGTCCGAGGTGTTCACGAAGGCGCCGAAGTGGCTCTCGCGCTCCTCGGTGAAGTGGCTGGTGGTGGAGGTGGCGTGCTGCTCGACGATAGCAGCGCCGATGTCGAGCTCGAGGCCGTCGGTGGCGGTGAGGTCGGCACCGGCAAGGACGAGGTTCTCACCGGTGTGGATCGAGAGCTTCGCGGCGTCGATCTCCGCGGCCCGGGCCGTGCGTTCGGAATCAACCGTGGTGCCTTCGGTGTTGATACCCGCTTCCGGCCCCCTGTCGCCGAGGTCGGCGAGGGTGAAGCTGCGCTCGACGCGCCGGGTCTGACTGAAGTCGAAGGCGGCTTCGAGCATCAGGCTGCCGCCCACCGCCAGCGTGAGGTCGTGGCCGCCGGTGTCGATCCGGGTGCCGGTCAGGGTCGTGTCGCCGCCGCTCTGGGAGAGCACATCGGCTTGCGCCTGGACGACGGTGGGCAGCGAGAGCAGATCCTCGCGGGTGATCTCGGTCGAGTGCTGTTGGAGGCGGATGCCGCCGATCGCGTAGCCGCTCTTGTCGAAGTGGACGTCGGAGGTGGTGTTCGCGGTGGCTGCGTAGTGGATGGCGCCGCCGGCCATGATGTGGCTGGTCGTGGGCGTTCCGGCCTCATCGGATTCACCGCGGATCGCGATGTGGGTGGCGGTGAGGGTGAGGGCGCCGGCGGCCTCGATCTGAACCGTGCCGGCCTCGATGCCGCTGGTGGCGGCCCGGGCCGCGGTGTGCTCGTCGACCCGCACCCGGCTCGAGACGAAGCCGTCCGAGCGCTTGCGGTAGTTGTAGTCGTAGTCGAAGCCGGTGCCCGGGGTGATGGCGACGTCGCCGGTGGCAGTGATCCGCGTGGTGCCGCTGCTCTGGATGGCTACGTGCTCGAGAAGGACGTGGCTCTCGGTGGTGGTGGTCTCGCCGTCCTCGCCAGCGATCTCGCTGCCCACGCCCTGGATCGTGACGGTGTCGGCGTCGATGTGGGCAGCCTTCGCCTCGATGCTCGCGTGGATCTCGCGCCCGCCCCGGGAGACGCTCTCCTCGGTGATCTGGCTACCGGTGATCGAGACGTGGCCGCCAGCGACGGCGATGAACTCGGAGGCGGTCACGTCGCTGCCCGAGCTGATGAGGCTGCCTCCGGCGGCGAGGGTGAGCGTTCCGCCGGCTGTGAGGCTGCCCTCGCCGGTACGGGCGAATTGCGCCGGGTGATCCGGGTCGAGGTGTTCGCGGGCCTGGGGGGCGCCGAGGGCGTCGGCGGGGCTGAGGCTCGCGTCGCTGCCTGCCTCATCGCTCGCCGACTGGCGCCGAGCGAGCCTGTCGAAGGCCACCGGGCGCTCGCGCTCCTGGCCGCCTTCGATGACGAGGTGGCCGGCGGCGCGGGCGGAGAGGTCGGTGCCCGCCGCGGCGCCGACGCTGGCGAGCATGAGGTCGCCGCCGGATTCGAGGGTGAGGGCCTTACCGGCGCCCATCGTGCTGTCGGCCGCGGCGATCCCGCCGGCGCTGGCGAGGGAAATGTCGCCCTCGGCACTGAGGGTGACGGCGTCGGCACGCAGGATGCCGGCGGCTTCACGCTCGGGGGCGGCTTCGAGGCCGAGGCCGGCGAGCTGTTCCTCGCCGAAGGGGGCCTCGAGCCCGGCGGCGAGCGTGATGTCGCCGCCGGCGGAAAGCTGGCCGCCCGTCAGGGTGTCGCTTTGCTCGCTCGAGTGGACCTCGATGGTGCGTGTGCTGTAGACGCCGTCTCCGGTCTCTTCCGATGCGTGGCGCTCGCCGGTCATCTCGCGGCTTTCGGTGAGCGTGGCCGCCTCAACGGTGATGTCGCCGCCGGCGAAAGCGCTGATGTCGCGCCCCGCGGTGAGATCCGCGCCGTTGATCGTGAGGCCCGTGCCCGCGCCGAGCACGATGGCCTCGCCGGCGCTGAGGCGGCCGCCACTGCTGTGGGGCGTTTCCTCCTTTTCGCTGACGTGGTGGAGGCCCTCGGCGTGGTCGGCGACGAAGATCCGGGTGTCGGTGAGGGTGAGGGCCGAGATGTCGAGGGCGCCGCCGGTGCTCCCGAGGGTGAGGGTCTTGCCGGCGTCGAGGTCGGTGCCGACGAAGCGGGCGTCGCCGCCTGAGAGGAGGCTGAGATCGCCGCCGGCCAAGAGGGTGCTCGCCCGGGTCTCGTGCCTGACGGTGGTCTCGACCCGGTGGGCGTCCTGGCCCCGGGCGGTGTCGAAGCTGTCGTCGGTGAGCTGACTGTCGGTGGTGACGCTCGTGCGGGTGGTGAGGGTGAGGGCGGAGACGTCGATCTGGCCGCCGACGAGGCCGTCGAGGTCGCCGCCGGCGCGGATATCTCCACCGCGCACCGTGAGGTCGCCGCCCACGCGCAGGCGCAGGTCGCCCCCGGCGGCAAGGCTCGGGGCGCTGTCGGCGCGTTCGGTGGCGGTGGCTGTGGCCGTGGTGACGATGCCGGCGGTGGTGTCTCGCTGGCGGGTCAGGGTGGTCTCGGTGTGGCCGGTGGCGGTGATCGAGGCGTTGCCGCCCACGGTCACGTCGAGGGTCTCGCCGTGGATGGTGCCGCCCTGGTGGGTGAGGTAGCCGACCACGTCGAAGTCGGCCCGGCCGCTCGCCTCGATGCGCCCGGCGAGCTGGGTGGCGTCGCCGCGCAGCATCAGCTCGAAGGCCTCGGCCCGCAGTTCGCCGTCGTTCTCGAAGTCGCCCGCCGACACGCTGAGGGTCTGGCCGGTGATCTCGCCGTGGTTCAGGAGTTCGCCCTCGACGCGCACCAGGGTGATGCCGTCCGAGCCCAGGTGGCCGCTGTTCTCGAGGCTTGCTGCCTCGACCGAGAGGCTCTGGCCGGCGTGCACGGTGGCGGCGTTGTCGAAGTGGCCGCCGACCGTGATGCGGGCGTGGTCGGCCGACTCGAAAAGGAGGGCATCGGTGCCCAGGTGAAGGTCGTCTCCGGTGGTGAGGATGAAGGCGGCACCGGAGCTCACGAGGCCGGCGCTGTCGCTGTGGGCGGCGTCGATCAGCACGCCCTCGCCGCGGATCAGGCCGCCAACGTTGAGGAGGGTGAGGTCGTCGCCGTTCAGCACCCCAAGCGCGCCGCTGGCGATGAGCTGGCCGTCGTGGTTGTCGAAGGTCTCGCGCACCGAGACGATGGCCCGGCCACCGCTTTCGATGCTGCCGCCAGCGTTGCTGAGGGTATCGCTCCACAGGCCGAGGGAGGCGGCGCTGACGGTGCCGCCAGTGTTGTCGAAGGTGGCGGCGCTGATGAGCGCCTCGGCGCCGGCAATGCTGCCGCGGTTGGTGAGGCGCTCGGTGTGGATCGAGAAGTCGAGTCCGTCTGCGCCGATCACGCCGTCGTTGCTGACCGAGCCGGCGTGTATGGAGCCGGCGACCGTGCCGTGGTTGGTAAGCGCGCCGGAGACGACGATGTCGTCGTCGATGAGGCCCCGGTTGGTGAGATCGCTGGCGCGCACGTTGCCCGCGATACGCCCGGCGTTCTCGAGGGCGTCCTCCGCGCTGGCGCCACCGGCGAGGGTGCCGGTGTTCTGGATGGTCTCGCCTTCGGCGAGGTCGTCGATGGTGCCGCGGTTGGTGAGCGTGTGGGTCGCGCGGCTCGACTGGCCGATCCAGCCGTCGTTGCTGAGCGTGTCGGCGCTCGCCGCGCCATGGATGTCGCCACGGTTGGCGAGCGTGCCGCTGGCGCTCGCCGAGCCGCCGATGGCGCCGGCGTTGGTGAGGGTGATGGCGCGCGCGTCGCCGCCGATCAGGCCGCTGTTGCTGAGCTGCGCGGCGCTGGCGCCGCCCCCGATCGTGCCGTTGTTGCCCAGCGACTGCGCGGCATTCGCCGAGCCGCCGATGAGGCCACCGTTGGCGAGGTGCTGGCCGCTGGCGTTGCCGCCGATGCTGCCCTGGTTGCTGAGCTGGCCGAAGGCGCTGGCGTCGCCACCGATGGTGCCGCTGTTGGTGAGGTTCGCGCCGCCGGCGCCGCCGCCGATCACGCCGCTGTTGAAGAGGTGGCCGAAGGCGCTGGCGGAGCCGCCGATCACGCCCCCATTTCCCAGGCTCTGGCCGCTGGCGCTGCCGGCGATGGTGCCCTCGTTCGAAAGGTGGCCGCCGGCGCTCGCCGAGCCGCCGACATAGCCGCTGTTGGCGAGGGACGCGCGGGCGCTCGCCGAACCGAGGATGGCGCCGCGGTTGGCGAGGCTCTGGGCGCTGGCGCTGCCCGCGATCGCGCCGCTGTTGGCAAGATCGCTGTCGGCCCGGGCGTTGCCGCCAATCCGGCCCCGGTTGGTGAGGCTGCCGGCATGCGCGTCGCGGCCGATCAGGCCTTCGTTCACGAGGGCCTCGAGCGCTTCGGCGCTGGTCTCGAGCAGGCCCCGGTTGGTAATCCGCCCGGCGCGGGCGGTGCCGGCGATCCGGCCGTCGTTCTCGAGGGCCCTCGTGGCGTCGGCGGCGCCGAGGATCTCGCCGCCGTTCTGGATCGTGCCAGCGCTTGCATTGCCGAAGATCAGCCCTTCGTTGGCGAGGGCTTCGCGCGCTTCGGCGCTGGTGGCCAGAACACCGCGGTTGTCGATGCGCCGGGCCTGGGCACGGCCACCGATGAGCCCGTCGTTGGCGAGATCCACCTGGGCGAAGGCGTCACCACCGATCTCGCCCCGATTCTCGATCGCGGCGGCGGTGGCGTCGCCGACGATGAGCCCTTCGTTGGCGAGGGCTTCGAGGGCTTCGGCGCTGGTGGCGAGCGCGCCGCGGTTGGCGATGTGGGTGGCGCGGGCGGTACCGAGCACGAGGCCCTGATCGCCATTCACGAGGGTATCGCCGGCCGTGGCATCGCCGACGATGAGGCCCTGGTTGGTGAGATCGCCTGCGGCGAGGGCGAAGCCACCGATCTCGCCGTCGTTGGTGAGGGTGGTGGCGAGGGCCGAGCCGGCGATCAGGCCGCGATTGCTGAGCTCGGTGCCGGCGCTGGCGTCGCCCTGGATGAGGCCTTCGTTCACCAGGGCTTCGATGGCTTCTGCGCTGGTGGCGAGTACCCCCTGGTTCGCGATGCGGGTGGCGCGGGCCGCGCCCAGTACGAGGCCGTGCTCGCCATTCTCGAGGCTGCCGCCTGCGGTAGCGTCACCGCCGATGAGGCCCCGGTTGGTGAGATCACCGGCGGCGAGGGCGAAGCCGCCGATCTCGCCGTCGTTCTCGAGGGTGGTGGCGAGCGCCGAGCCTTTGATGAGGCCGCTGTTGGCAAGCTCGGTTCCGGCGCGGGCGTTGCCGTCGATGCGTCCGCTGTTTGCGAGGCTGCCGCCAGCGCGGGCGTCGGTCGTGATGTGGCCCTGGTTGGCGAGGGCGTCGGCGGCTTCGACACCGCCGGCGAGGGTGCCGCTGTTGTCGATGCGCTGGCCGCGGGCGAAGCCTTCGATCCGGCCCTGGTTGGCGAGGGCGCCGGTGGCGCTGGCATTGCCGGTGACGAGGCCGCGGTTGTCGATGCCTGCGGCGATGAGGCTGCCGTCGATGAGGCCGCTGTTGTGGATGAGGCCGGGGCTCGTGACGGCGGTGGTACCGGGGCTCGTGATGCGGCCGGCGTTGGCCAGGCTGCCGGCTTCGATGCGGGTGGCGGCATCCCCCTGCAGGGTGCCGCTGCCGTTGTCGAGGTGGCCTTCGGTGCGCACGCCAAGGGTGGTGCCGGCGAGGATCCGGCCGTCGTCGTTGATGAGGCGGGCGCTGTCGATCTGGAGGGCGCCGGGGGCACTCAGGGTGCCGCCGGTGTTGTCCACCGCGCCGGCGAAGGCGAGCGCGAGGTCGTCCTCGAGTTCGAGCAGGGTACCGCCGCGGTTGCTGAGGGCGTGGGCATCGAGCTGGAGGGCTTCGGCGACGAGGGTGCCGCCGTCGGTGCTGAGCGTGCCGTCGGTGGCAAGGCGCAGGCGGCGGGCCCGCAGCCGGGCCTGGCGGGCGTCGAGGCTGCCAGCGCCGCGCGGGTCGCGTGGGCGCTGGGGGCCGCCGAGGGCAATGAGATCGATGCGCGGGGCGACGAGGGTGCTGTCGCTGGCATCGATCTGCGGGGCGCGCATCTCGACTTCGCCCCGGGCCCGCACTTCGCCGTGGACGGCAATGAGCCCGTCGGCCGAGAGGCGCACGGCCTCGCTACGGGCCAGGAGCTCGTTGGGGCTACCTTCGAGCACGTCGCCGAGGCTGCCGTCCTCGGAGAGGCCGGCGATGAAAAGGGCCTCGCTGCCCGCTTCGATGCTGCCGCCTTCACCTTCGACAAGGACGACGAGGTCCTCGCCGGCGGTGATTGCGCCGTCGTTCTCGATGCGCTGGCGGCTGCGGATGCGGGCGCGACCGCGGGCCTGGAGTTGGCCCTCGTTGCGCACCAGGGGCTCGGCCTGGATCTCGAGCTCGGTCTGGGCGAGGATCCGGCCGCTGTTGGTGAGGGCGCCGCGGCTGTCGAGTACGAGCTCGCCCTGGCGCGTGGCGAGGGTGCCGGCGTTGCGCACGCCCACCCCGGCTTCGGTACCGATCAGGCGGATCTTGCCGGCGTACATGCCGCCCAGTTCGGAGACGTCGAGGGCAAAGAGCGGCGCTTCACCTTCGCCTTCGATGGCTTCGATCTGCGAGAGGTCGGCGCTGATGGCGTTGGCGCCGGTGACGACGGTGAGCTCCCGGGCGTGCACGGTGCCGTTCACCTCGACGGCACGGGCGAGGATCTCCGCGTAGTCGGTGTCGGAGGCGTCGAGCCCGCCCGGGCCCACCCGCACGGTGCCGCGGCGCACCTCGTAGCCGCTGAGACGGCCGTCCTCGAAGCGCGGGGTGCCGGTGGTGAGGGTGGCACGGCTGGCGTTGATGAAGCCGGCCCCATCCACGTCGATGCCGGCCGGGTTGGCGATGACGATTTCGGCCCGCTCGCCAGCCACTTCGACGAGGCCCCTGAGCTGGCTGGGGTCAGCCGCACGCACCTCATTGACGATGACCCGCGCCGTTCCCTGGGCCATCCAGGGGTTGCCCGCCACCGCGCCGGTCAGATGCGTGGCGGCCCCCGTACGGCTGTTGTTGAGGATGACCCCTTCGCGGCCCACGTCGAAGCGGCTGTAGGTGTTGCGCGAGACGCCGGCGGCCGACGGGGTCTGGACGTTCACCAGCGGTACGCCTCCCGCCTCGAGCACGGTAGCCTGCTGGTGGCCCGGGGCCGCGCCGTCGGCCACGATCTGGGCCAGGGCTAGCCCGGGCAGCAGCGCCAGCGCCGAGGCGAGCAGCGTCGGCGCTGGCGACCAGCGCTGCGTGGTCGTGCCGCCAGGGCGCGCGCCCCGAGCGCTTCCGCCCGCGCAGCCCAGCGCGCTCTCGCTCACCGCCATCAGCGCACCCCGGTGGCGGTTGAAGATCAGGCGATAGCGGGTCTGGTTCATGTTCAAGCCTCGAGTTCAGCGGAGCGGTCAAACCGGAGGCGTCGCGTATGCAAGGTGGAGCGACGCACCGAAGGAATGCATTCCAGAGCTGAAATCGAGCGCCCGGACTATCAGAGCGGCGGATGATATTGGAATATTTTTCGCGGCGCGACGGCAGAATTCCGAATCGCCAGGGGTGTGCCTAAAGCTTTGGATCTAGGAAATTGGTCGAAGCGCGTGGCCCGGCGACAGGACACGGTCTGCGCAAACCCCTGTTTTTCTGAGTCTTTTGCGCTCTCTGAATCAATCAGGCTGCGATCGGCGCGTTTCAGGCAGCAGCCACGCGCAGCCCATGCAAAACAATGTCACGGGCATATTCATAGCGCTCTACGACCCCCGCTAACGGGTTTGAATGCTCACCCTGCAGTCCAGCGTCGCCGTGACGCCGTTCGCGTAGAAGCCCCCCTCCACCGGCATTGTTCCGGCCTGCTCGGGTGCCGCGCAGAGGGCCACGTGATCGTCGCCCACGCGGGTACCGTGGGTGGGGTCCCAGCCGCGCCAGCCGATGCCGGGCAGGTGCACCTCGGGCCAGGCGTGGAGGAAGCGCTGGCCGTCGCCGGTCTCGGCGAAGGCCTGGTAGCCACTGACGAAGCGGGCGGGCATGTGCTGGCTGCGGCAGGCGGCCATGAACAGCACGGTCACGTCGCGGCAGGCACCGCGGCCGGTGGCGAGGGTGGCGGCCGGGGGGTGGGCATCGCCGTCGATGCGGATGTGGCGGTCGGTGCGCTGGTGGATGGCCCGGCACAGGCTGTCCAGGAAGGCCAGGGGCTCGCCGCCGCACTGGCTTGCGATATCCGCCGCGAAGGCGCTCACGGCCGGATCGGGCTGGGGCTCGAAGAGGCAGGGGGCGAGGGCATCGTCCGCCCAGGGAGACCACGGCAGCGGGGGCAGCGTGCCGCAGGGCAGCGGCGGAGGCGCCCAGGTGTCGACCGTGAATTGGCTGTCCACCCGCAGCACCGTGGTCTGGCCGGCGAATTCGACGCGCACCACGGCGTTGCCGGCGGCGTCGGTCTCCTGCACGCGCGACACCGGCAGGGGTTCCACCAGCAGTTCCCGGAAAACCAGCAAACCGCTGTCCGCCCGCGGCTCGAGTCTGAGCCGGTGGGGCGCCAGGCCCACCGGCACGCTGTAGCAGTAGAGGGTCTCATGACGGACAGTGAAGCGCATGGGAGCTCCTGGTCGACGTCGCCTGCGGGATCGCCTGTGCAGTGCAGCACAGGGTGTTTCGTCGATTAAACGTCACACCCACCGGGCTCGCAAGGCCGCCGGGCCGCCCGGGGCACCAGCGGCAGGGGCCGGCGTGCTATGTTGCCGGCACCGTCGGAGGCCGCTCCGGCCTGCCCTTGCGCGCGACAGCGCAGCCGGGCGGCCCAAGGCCCGACACCCTGTTCCGGTTGGTTCCCATGGATGCGTTCTGGATTCTGTTGTTGCTGATCGCCATCTCGGCGGCGTTTTCGCTCACGGAGATGGCGCTGGCCTCGGCCCGCAAGGCGCGCCTGCAGCTGATGCTGGAGGCGGGCGAGAGCCGCGCCGGGGTGGCGCTGGCCATCAAGGAGATGCCCAGCCGCTTTCTGGCGGCGACCCAGACGGGCATTACCGCGGCCTCGCTGATGGCCGGCATCTTCGGCGAGTCGGCCATGAAGACCTCGCTGGAGGGGGCGGTGGCCCAGGTCATGCCCTCGCTGGGCAGCTACACCGACGTGGTCTCGCTGGCCCTCACCATTGCCATCGTCACGGCCCTCTCGATCGTGTTTGGCGAGATCGTGCCCAAGCGCATCGCCATCGCCTATCCCGAGCAGGTGGCGGTGCGGGCCGCGCCGCTGATGCAGTGGTTCATCCGCCTGCTGTCGCCGGCGATCCACTTCCTGTCGTGGGCCTCGGACGTGGTACTGCGCCTGCTGCCCCTGCGCTCGGCGCCTGCGGTGGCGGGGGTGGAGGACATCCTGGCCTATGTGGACGAGAGCGAGCGGGCCGGGGCGATCCGCCCGGAGGAGAGCCACCTTCTGGGCAACGTGTTCCGCCTCGACGACCGGCGCGTGGGCGCCGTGATGACGCCGGCCGCGGACGTGGTGGTGCTCGACCTGCAGCAGGCCCGCGAGCGCAACCTGGCCAGGCTGCGCGAGGCCCCCTACTCGCGCTTCCCGATCTGCAAGGGCGGCCTGCAGAACACCGTGGGCGTGGCCGAAACCCGCACGCTGCTGAAGGCGGCCCTGGAAGGCGAGATCGACTTTGCCGAAACACCCATGGTGCCGCCCCTCTACGTGCCCAGCGTGCTCACGCTGATCGACCTGCTGGCCAGCTTCCGGGCCCACCGCACCACCTTTGCCTTTGTGGTGAACGAGTTCGGCCAGACCGAAGGCATCGTCACCCTGGATGACCTGCTGGCCACCGTGGTGGGCGACATGAGCCCCACCGCCGCCGACCCGGACGAGGCCCTGGCGGTGCGGCGGCCGGATGGCTCATGGCTGCTCGACGGGCTGCTGCCCCTGGACGAGATGAAGGAGAAGCTCGAGATCCGCAGCGTGCCGGACGAGACCCTCGGCAACTACCACACGGTGGGCGGCTTCGTGCTGGCCATGCTGGGTCACATTCCGAAGAAGGCCGAGCGCTTCGAGTGGGACGGCTGGCTGTTCGAGGTGGTGGACGTGGACCGCAACCGAGTGGATCAGGTGCTGGCCACGTTCAGCGAGGCGCCAGCCGGGACCGCGAGCGAATAGGGTCCGCCCTCGCGACAGGCGGATCGGCTACGGAACCAGGCCCCAGAGGCCCACCTCGGGCTGAAGACCGGCCACGCACGGAGCCATTGCGGGGTCGGACTCGAGCCGCCGCAGGACCTCGGGCTGCCGCCCGAGGTGATCCATCGAGCGCAGGACGGCCTGGAAGTGTTTGCCTCCCCAGTCGAAATTGCTGCGGCCCACCTGAAGCATCTTGTGGCCGTCCACCACGACAGCCCGGCCGAAGACCACATCCTCATGGGGCGGGCGGATACGATACAGGCGCGCGCCATCGGGCACCTGCGGACTCTCGACAGCGTGGTCGGCGCTGAGCGCCGCTCCGCTCAGTGTGATGGCCCCACCGCCGGGCGCCACAATGCGGAAGCGGTCGTAGTCGGGCCCTCGCGAGAGGAGATCGGCCCTGCGCTGGTCCTCCGGCGCGCAGCGCGTGGGGGCGCCGACCGGCGCGACCTGGGGCGGTGTCTGGCAGGCCGCGGCCAGGGCGGCCGCCACCAGTGGCGTCATTGCGCCGGCCAGCCGATAGGGCCGCGAAGCGCCGATTCTTATGGGTTCATTCATATCGCATAGTCAATCAGCCATGCGAAGGACCGTCAAGTCCAAGATGCCCAAAAGTCGCGGGGCGGGCGCCTGTGGCGTCCGCCCCGCAATCCCGGCCCGGTCATTCCGGGCGGCACGTCACCCGATGGAAATGTTGCGTTTCGGCTGCACTTCCTTGCGTGGCAACTGCAGCGTCAGCACGCCGTCGGCAAACCGCGCCAGCGTGTGCTCGGCATCGATGTCGGCACCGAGCTGGAAGCTGCGGGCGATCTTGCCGAAATAGCGCTCGCTGCGGATCACGCGTTCACCGTCGCGCTCTTCCTTCTCCTGGCGACGCTCCGCTGTGATGGACACCAGCGGGCCGTCCACCTGGACCTGGATGTCTTCCTTGCGGACGCCCGGCATCTCGGCGTGCACCTCGAAGCCCTCGGCGTTCTCGCGCACGTCGATGCGCATCGGCGCAACGTCGTCCTTCTTGCCGAACTCGACAGGGCGAACAAAGAAACCGCGGAAGAAATCCTCGACGGGATCAAAGGGTTTCATCATGTCCATGATCGTCTCCTCTACAGCACCTGCACACGGGACCACTCGCTGAACCGTGGTCTCTCCACTCCCAACATAGCGTCGGCCGACAAGGCTTCAAGGGTCGCCGCACACAAGCTTGATGGCGAGCAAGCTTCCGGCGTGCGCCCCGTTCGGGCACCATGGTCGTCGACGGGCCGCGCCTCGCGGCCAGGCATCGAACAGGAAGAAAACCATGCGGAAAGCGCGTTTTTTCGGGGTCCTGCCCCTCGCGGCCGTATTGCTGGCCGGGCCCGCCCTGGCCGTGGATGTGGACGTGGACGTCCGGCTGCCGGGGGTACGCATCCACATTGGCGACCGCGATCGCGACGGGCGCTACTGGGATGGCGAGCACTGGCGCGAACAGGGCTGGTGGCATGAGAACTGCCCCCGATTCAGGAACCACAAGGACTTCCGGGGCAGCTGCGACGCGCCGCCCAATGGCCCCAAGCACTGTCCGCCAGGGCAGGCCAAGAAGGGGAATTGCTAGGGCGACGCAGCGCGTCGGGCACGCGCCTGCGCGGTGGCGCGGGCCGCCGTGCTCAGCGGCAGTCGGGGGGACAGTCGCGGATGTAGATGGCCTCGACCTCGGGCAGGTGGGCAATGAACAGCTCCACCAGGGCCGGATCGAACTGCTTGCCCGATTGGGCGATGAGGTAGTCGACGGCGTTCTGGATGGACCAGGGGTCCTTGTAGGGCCGGGCCGACACGAGGGCGTCGAAAACATCGCACAGGGCCGTGATCCGCCCCTCGACCGGAATCACGTCGCCCCGCAATCCGTCGGGATAGCCGCTGCCGTCCCAGCGCTCGTGGTGGCTTGCCGCAATGTCGGCCGCCATGCGCACCAGCGGCGAATCGGTGTCATCGAGCAGCATGCTGCCGTCGCCGGCGTGACGCTTGATCTGCTCGAACTCCTGGTCGGTCAGCTTGCCGGGCCGCATCAGCAGTTCGTCGGGGACCATGACCTTGCCCACGTCGTGCAGCGGCGCGGCCCGCTCGACCAGCTGGACCACGTCCGGCGGCAGGTCGGCGAGCCGGGCGAGCAGGCCCGCCAGCCGGCCGATGCGGCGGATATGCGGGCCGGCACTGCGGTCGCACATCTCGCAGATCTCGCCCAGTTTGTGGACAAAGGTCGCAGTGGCGGAATCCAGGGCCTCGGTGCGCTGGCGCACCTTGAGCTCGAGATCACGATTGATCTCGCGAAGGCGCACCAGCATGTCCTGCATCCGCAGGGTATTGCGCACGCGCAGGACCACCTCGGTGTCGTCGAAGGGCTTGCGGATGAAGTCGTTGGCCCCCAGGTCCAGGGCGCGCAGCCGGATCTCGTCCGAACCGGCGCCGGTGACCACGATGATGGGCACCTGCTCGTTTTCCTCGAGCTCGCTGCGCAACAGCTCCATGACCTCGAAGCCGTGCAGGTATGGCATCTCGAGATCGAGCAGCAGGAGATTGAAGTCGCCATGACCCGAGAGCGTCGGGAGGACGCGCCGCGGATCATTCACCACCTCGATCGAGCGCACGCCGCCCTGGCTCAGCACGCCGTGCAACAGCTTGGCGTGACTCGGCGAATCATCGCAGACGAGGATCTTCGATTGAGAGAGGTGGGGGTCGATCAACATGTCCTTTCCGACCGGATTGCGGCACGGCCCCCCTTCAACGGCCGCAGGGCGGCGAGCTTTAGCCGAGCTCGGGCAAATGGGTTCGCTGCAGCAATAACGTGCGACAGCCCAGCACCCAGAGCCATCCGGCGAGGAGACCGACCACCACGTCGGACGGAAAGTGGACCTGGAGATAGAGCCGCGTCAGCGCCACCCCGCAGGCGCCCGCGATCGCCAGCACCAGGGCTGTCCACCGCCAGCTGGCCGGGGCCAGCAGGGCCAGGATCAGCAGCCCGGCGGCGGCCTGCATCGAGTGCGCACTCGGAAACGAAGGGTCCGCCGGCAGGTGGCCCACCAGCTCGTGGAGTCCGGGGCGGGGCCGCAGCACCCAGTACTTGAAGGTCTGGCACAGGGCCACTGCGCCGGCCATGGCGGCGAAGACGAACATGGCCTCGTCGGCGCGCCCGCGGCGCACCAGCAGGATCGCCAGCCCGAGCAGCAACGGCGCCAGCACGTAGATCGATCCGAGCCAGGTCCAGCCGGAGGCCAGGGCATCACCCGCCGGGCCGCGCAGCGTGTTCATGGCGGCCAGCACCGCGGCATCGACCGGTGGCACGGTACACAGGCCGTCCGGGCAGATCCAGAGCATACCGCCGAAGGGCACCAGCAGGGCGAGCGCCCACAGCAGCAGGCCGCGGGCCCAGATGGAACGGTGGTCAGGGTGCATGAGCGGGCAGACCGCCCGGCGGATTGGCAGTTCCCGACGCGGCCCCTCAGCGGGTGGCCGGCAGGGCGGCGCCCATCACCATGAACAGGCCACCGCAGGTCTTGTTGAAGCGGCGGCCGACCCGCTGGAGCCAGGGACGAACCCGGTGTGCGAGGCGTGCCAGCAGGTACTCGACGGCAAACTCCACCAGCCCGAAGGTGGCGGCCATCACCACGAACTGCCCGGCCAGCGGCCGGGCCGGGTCGATGAACTGGGGCAGGAAGGCGCCGTAGAACAGCAGGACCTTGGGATTGGAAACGGCGGCCAGGAAGCCCTGCCGCAGCAGGGCCGCGGTGGGCAGGCCCTTCTGCCCCGGTGCGAGGGGCGCCAGATCAGGGGCCGGTGCGCGCCAGAGCTGGATGCCGAGCCATATGAGGTAGGCGCCACCGACGAACTTGAGCACCGTCAGGGCATGGGCCGAGGCCTTCAGCAGGGCGCCGATGCCCAGCATGGACATGGCGATCAGCAGGACGAAGCCGACGGCGCCCCCGGCGATGGTCAGCAGGGTCCGCCGGTGGCCATACAGGGCGCCGTGGGTGAGCGCCAGCAGGCTGTTGGGGCCTGGCGTCAGTGACAGGCCGATGACCGCGCCCAGGTAGATGAGCCAGGTGTGGAGGTCCATCGGAGCGGCCCCAGAGTCTCTAGAACGACCAATCGTAGTCGATCGTCAGCGGCGCGTGGTCGGAAAAGCGCTCGTCCTTGTACACCGCGGCCTGGCGGGCGGCGGCGGCGAAGCCCGGCGTCGCGATCTGGTAGTCGAGCCGCCACCCCACGTTCTTGGCCCAGGCCTGGCCCCGGTTGGACCACCACGTGTAGCACGCGTCGGTGGTGTCGGGATGCAGGCGCCGATAGACGTCTACATAGCCCAGTTCGTCGAAGACCCGGCTGAGCCACGCGCGCTCCTCGGGCAGGAAGCCGGAATTCTTCTGGTTGGACTTCCAGTTCTTGAGATCGGCCTCGCGATGGGCGATGTTCCAGTCGCCGCAGATCACGACCTCGCGGCCGGCCGCCCTGAGGTCCGCCATGTGGGGCAGGAAATCGTCCATGAAACGGAACTTGGCCTGCTGGCGTTCTTCCGAACTCGACCCTGAGGGCAGGTAGAGGGAAATGACGGACAGATTGCCCAGATCCGCCTGCACGTAACGCCCCTCGGGATCGAACTCCAGGTGGCCGAGGCCCTCGACAATCTGCTCGGCGGGGCGTCCAAGGTAGAGGCCGACACCGCTGTAGCCGGCCTTCTCGGCATGCACGAAGTGGCCACGCAGCGCCCCCGGCGAGCGCATCTCGTCGCTGAGGTCGGTGGCCTGCGCCTTCAGTTCCTGCACGCACACCACGTCGGCCGCCTGGGCTTCGAGCCAGGCAAGGAAGCCCTTGCGTGCGGCCGAACGGATGCCGTTGAGGTTCGCAGTGATGATGCGTAACATTCGAAATTCTATTCCGCTGGATGAAGAGCCTTGGATTTTAGCCGCGATTTCATACGCCTGGCCTGTGACAAGGGCGTGTTGCGCTTCGGTGAGTTCACCACCAAGGCGGGCCGGCAGTCGCCCTACTTCTTCAATGCCGGGCTGTTCGACGACGGCGCCTCCTTCGGGCAGCTGTGCACCTTCTATGCGCGCGCCATCCTCGACTCGGGCATCGCGTTCGACCTGCTCTTCGGCCCGGCCTACAAGGGCATCCCGCTGGCGGCGGGCACCGCGCTCAAGCTGGCCGAGCTCGGACGCAACACCCCGTTCTGCTTCAACCGCAAGGAAGCCAAGGACCACGGCGAGGGCGGCGTGCTGGTCGGCGCCCCGATGCGGGGCCGGGTGCTGGTGCTCGACGACGTGATCTCCGCCGGTACCTCGGTGCGCGAATCGGTGGACCTGATCCGCCGCGAGGGCGCCAGCCTGGCCGGGGTGGTCATCGCCCTCGATCGCATGGAGCGCGGCCAGGGCGAGCGCTCGGCGGTGCAGGAAGTGGAGCAGGCTTACGACGTGCCGGTGGTATCGGTCGCCAACCTGGAAGACCTGATCAGCCACCTGGCGGACGACCCTGAACTCGAAGCCAACCTGGGCGCGGTGCGGGCCTACCGGGAGCGCTATGGCATTGCGGGCCGGAGCTAGGCTGCTCGGCCTGCTCTTGGTTGCGGGGGCAGCGGGGCTTCCCCCCGACGCCCGTGCACAGGTCTATTGCTGTGACGGCGAGGACGGCCGGCAGATCTGCGCCGATGTCCTGCCCCGCCAGTGCTACGGCAAGGCCTACCGCATCCTCAGCCCGCAAGGGTCGGTGCTCGAAGAGGTCGGCGCGCCGCTGACCCGCGAGCAGATGCTGCAGAAGCGCGACGACGAACGTCGCAAGCGGCTCGAACAGGACAAGCTGCGCGCCGAGAAGCTGCGCGAACGCGCCCTGCTCGAAACCTACCGCAACCTGGAGGACATCGACCGGATCGAAGCCCGCGCCGTCGCCGATGTGGAAGCGGATCTGGTCAAGGCCAGGAAGCTCGAGAGCGACCTGCTGCTCGAAAAAGAACGCCTCGACCGCGAGAAGGAGTTCTATGCCACCGCGCCGATGCCCGACGACCTGGCCCGCGCGGTGTCGGACAACCTCCAGGAAATCATCGCCCAGCGCACCGTGATCGATTCCAAGAAGGATCTCATCAAGGCCATCCACGAGCGCTACGCCGCCGATCGCGAGGCCTACAAGGTCATCATGGAGCGGCGCGAAGCCCTGCTGCGTCGCTGAATCCGTCGCGGGCGGGGCATAATCGGCCTTTGCCCTCAGCACGGGTAAGCGTATGACCCTCGAATCAGACCTCGACCGCGTCGCCGACCTGTGCCGCGCTGCGCGGCGCATCCTGTTCGTGACCGGGGCCGGCATCTCGGCCGACTCGGGGCTGCCCACCTACCGCGGCATCGGCGGCCTCTACGACGACGCGCACACCGAGGATGGAATCCCCATCGAAGTCGCCCTGTCGGGGCAGATGATGGCCCAGCGTCCGGACATCACCTGGAAACACCTGGCGGAAATCGAGGCCAATTGCCGGGGCGCGGGGCCCAATGGCGCCCACAGGGCCATTGCCCGCTTCGAGCGCGAGAAGGACAAGGTGCTGGTGTTCACCCAGAACGTGGACGGCCTGCACCGGGCTGCCGGCTCGGTCGAGGTCCTGGAGATCCACGGCACCCTGCACCGGCTGCGCTGCATCGACTGCGCCCGCTCCCGGACCGTGGAGGATTACCGCGGACTCGAGATCCCACCGGCCTGCCCCCACTGCGGTGGCCACCTGCGGCCCGATGTGGTGCTGTTCGGCGAGGAATTGCCCGAGCAGGGCCTGCGCCGGCTCGAGACGGCGCTGGCGGGCGGGTTCGACCTGGTATTCACGATCGGCACGACCAGTGTCTTCCCCTACGTCGCCGCACCGGTCTGGTGGGCGCAACGGGTAGGCTGGCCCACCGTCGAGATCAATCCCGGTGACAGCGAGGTCAGCGCGCTGGTCGATGTGCGCCTGCGCATCGGTGCCGCCCAGGCGTTCGCGGAGCTGGGCGCGCGACTCGGCTGGCACGACTGAACCGGGCGGTCGGTCGAGTGCCCCTGGCCAGCCTGATCCGTCAGCTCGACGACGAGCGCCTGGGCGAATTCTTCTCGTCCTCGGCGCTGCAGCGGGCGAAGGCCTATGTGGGTCGCGTGGAGGCCCTGGAAGCCGCCGGCAACCAGCTCACCGCCCGCGTCCAGGGCACGGCCCGCGAGGCTTACCGGGTCCGCGTCAAGGTCGAGTTGCGGGAGTTCCTCGGCCAGCGCTCGCTCGAGATCGGCACCCGCTGCAGCTGCCCGGTGGTGAACCGCTGCAAGCACGCTGCGGCCGTGCTGATGGCTGCCCGCCGCCCCGATGCGGTCAGCACCCTGCCACGTGAAGAGATCCTGGCCTGGGCCCGTGGCCTGGGCAACCGCCTGGCCCGCGATGCCGAGCAGACCGGGCGCGGCACCGGACGCGAAGCGCTGTTCTACCTGGTGCGCCGGGCAAGCCACGGGCCTGACATCGAGATCGGCCTGCTGAAGGCCCGTTGCGACGAGAACGGCCAGCTGGCCGGCGCCGGCAGCGAGTGGCGCAACTTCGAGGCCGCCCTGCTGAAGCCACCGACCTTCCTGAGCGACGACGACCTGGATGTGTTGCGGCGCTATCGCGATGTGGTACGCCGCGTCACGGTGCCCGGGGGCGCCCGTCTGGTCGGCCGGGAAGGGGCGGCGCTGGCCGAGGCCGCACTCGCCACCGGGCGCTGCCTGCTGGCCGCAGGTACGGGTACGCCCGTGGCGCTGACCGCCGCCATGGACCGCCCCGGCTCGGTGAGCTGGATCCCGGGCGAACAGGGGGTGCGGGCCGAGGTGGCCTGCGAGCCGCCGTGCCGGTACATCGCACGCAGCCGGCCGATGTTCTACTTCGATGAAGTCACCGGCGATGCGGGGCGCGTGGTGGTCCCGTCACCGGCAGTGGTGGCCGAGCTGCTGACCCTGCCGCCGCTGTCGCGCTCGGAACTGCCGGTGGTGGCCGAGGCGCTGGCGCGTCATGCCTCCGCGCTCCCCTCGCCCGAGGCGGTCCGGAGCGCCGAGCCGGTTCCCATCGATGCGCCGTGCCAGCCGGTGCTCACGGTGTCCACCCTCGACTGCCGGCAGTGGCGGGCGCATCGGGGCTACCGGCGCCGCAGCGCGGCCGGGACGGCCATCGACGCGCTGCCCTACGACTACGCCCTGCCGGTGTTCATGTACGGCGAGGCGGGTTTCGTGCCAGGCAGCAGCAACCGGGTCGCCACCCTGGTGGATGGACGGCGGGTCGAGGTCACGCGCGATGGGGCGGCGGAGGCCAGGGCCCTGGCCTCCCTCGAACAGGCCGGATTCCGTCCGATCCGCCCCGGCTGGCTCGAGACCCGTGGCGAGATGCCGCCGGGACTCTTCGGCCTCGAAAGCGAGGACGCCTGGCAACGCTTCCTGCCCGAGGTGGTACCGGCGCTGCACGCCGCGGGCTGGCAGGTGGCCTGCCCCCACGACTTCCGCCACCGGGTCACGCTGGCCGAAGGCTGGCACGCCGAGATCGAGGACGCGGCACCCGGCTGGCTCGGCGTGACCCTGGGAATCGACGTCGGTGGCCGGCGGACGGACCTGGCGCCCTTGCTGCATGCGGCCTTCCAGGACGATCCCCGCTGGCTCGACCCGGTGGCCGTGCGCGCCATGCCGGATGATGAGGCCCTGGTGGTGCAGCTCGAGGACGGCACCCGGGTGGCGCTGCCGGTAGACCGGCTCAAGCCGCTGGCCCTGACCCTGATCGACCTGTTCGACCGGCCCGGCGAGCGACTGCGCGTGCCCACCCTCGATGCCGAGCGGATCGCCACGGCGCTCCAAGGCGCAGCCTGGCGCGTCGACGGCCAGGCATTGCTCGACCGCTGGCTCGAGCGCATGCGGGCGCTTGGCGCGGTAGCACCGGTCGCATCACCCGCCGGGCTGCAGGCCGAGCTGCGCCCCTACCAGCGCGACGGCCTCGCCTGGCTGCAGCACCTGCGCCACACCGGGCTGGCCGGCATCCTGGCCGACGACATGGGGCTGGGCAAGACGGTGCAGGTCCTGGCGCATCTGCTGCTGGAGCAGGAGGCGGGACGACTCGACCGCCCGGTGCTGGTGGTGGTGCCCACCTCGCTGGTCTTCAACTGGCGTGCGGAGGCGGCCCGCTTCGCGCCCTCCCTGAGGGTGCTGGAGCTGCGGGGCCACCAGCGGGCGGCCCTGTTCAGGGCCGTCCCCGAGCACCACCTGTGCCTGACGACCTACC
>JAGRFX010000466.1 GCA_020445805.1 Rhodocyclaceae bacterium | reverse complement strand
TTCGCCGTCTCCATCGGCCAGTATCTGCCCACTGTGCTGATCGGCGCTGGACGCCTCACCACCATAACCACGGAGGCCGTCGCGCTGGCCTCGGGGGGCAATCGGCGGGTCATCGGCGTCTATGCCTTCCTGCAGATGCTCCTTCCCGCGCTCGGCTTTCTCGTTGCCACCGCCGTTCCCGCGCTGCTATTCCGGCACCGCCGCGCGATGCGGGTGTGAGGACGGCAGGCTGGCAGGTGCAGGAAGGTCTTGATCTCGACGGCGTGACCATCGATCTCGCCGACCGCAGGCTCATCGCGATCACGCATCGCGTCGGACCTGGCGATGTGCTGACCGTCATGGGCCCCTCCGGCTCGGGCAAGTCGACGCTGCTCGCCTATATTGGCGGCTTCCTCGATCCCGCCTTCGCGGCCAGGGGCCGGGTCGCCATCGATGGCGAGGACATTACCGGCCAGCCGGCCGAGGACCGCCATGTCGGCATCCTGTTCCAGGATCCGCTGCTGTTTCCGCATATGTCCGTCGAGCAGAATCTGCTGTTCGCAATTCCCGCCGACATTACTCCCATGGCACGCCGTCGCGAGGCGGCGGCGGCCGCCCTCGCGGGCGTCGATCTCGCCGGCATGGGGCAGCGCGATCCGGCCACCTTGTCCGGTGGCCAGAAGGCGCGCGTCGCGCTAGCCCGCGTGC
>JAGRFX010000465.1 GCA_020445805.1 Rhodocyclaceae bacterium | reverse complement strand
GGACCGGTCGAATACACCAGCGCCGCGAGTGCCTTGTCGTCCACCATCAGCTGCCCGGTCACCACGTCGCGCACGTCGAGGTCGAGGTCGGGGACTGTCGTGGCCTGGATCGGGGTGCCATCCACTGCAAGAATGGGGACGACCCGGTAGCGCCAGTAGCCCAGCCAGGGATCTCCGGGCGCCAGCCGCGTCACGCCCCAGGCGTCCGTCTGTGGCAGGCCGAGGATCCGCCACGGGAGGTAACCCTCGACAGTCTGGTTGCAGCTGGCGTCGGGCAGCCCATAATCGACCGATGCGGGGTTGGTTTCGTGGGTCGGGCAGGGTAGCGAACCGTGGATGATGGCGTAGCCGATCAGGGCCTCACGAATCGCTTCGAGCTGGCGACCGGTTTCCTGTCGCGTGCGGATTGCCTCGCGGCCGGTGAGCGGGATCAGCAGCATGCTGGCGAGGATGGTTACCACGAGCAGCGTGACGGCCAGTTCGACGAGGGTGAATCCACCCTGCGGGGGGCGCGCATGGCGCGAGGTCAGTTGAGGCATCGGAGGATGTCCGCTTCGGGCGCAGACGGGTTCCAGTCGGTCGGCCCGTCGAAGGTGTGGGGCGCGCTGGTGAGCGCGTCGAGGGTGGCGTCCTCGAAATAGTCGGCCAGCGACGTACCGGGTCGGGTCTGGCCGGTCGTTCGCCGGCCG
>JAGRFX010000464.1 GCA_020445805.1 Rhodocyclaceae bacterium | reverse complement strand
GTATTAATGTCGAATTGCATGAAAAATGTAATTCGCTTGCTATTTCATTTACTAGCCACACTGGCCAAGTTTACCCAACCCGGCGGTAGTCGTTTTGTTACCGCACAAAACCCACTCCCAAAAACGCGACTGATGATCCACAGCCGATAGGGCCAATGAGCCACCAATCTGACAGCCCAGGATCTATCGCTTCTCGATATATTTCAAATATTTCTTGGTCCTATGCGTATCGCCAGATCTGCGTTTCTCAAAAAATACCACCTAGCTCGCGTTAGTTTCACAATGCATTAGAAAAAAGGAAGTTCCGGCTACTGTATCCGTATCCGTATCCGTATCCGTATCCGTATCCGTATCCGTATCCGTATCCGCCACATGGTGGGTGGAAATGAGGTCCAAAAGGAACATCTGGAGAAGTCATTGATGCCATCATTGCAGATTAACGCAAATTGGATTTAGCAAATTTTTTTAGGGAAGCCCCCGAGAAAAAAGTGCGAAAGAATATTTGCACTACCAGTCGCTGCCCCATTTACCCATGGCCGTCTGTTTACTGATAGACCTCTTGGAAGCATTCGACAAGAACTGCCAGATCGCACGTTGTTTTGGGCTGCGACAAAATTGCAGGGTAGGCTGAATAATTATCAGCACTATTACATGAGAGCAGGGCTCATTCAGGTAGGAATGGTGCCACT
>JAGRFX010000463.1 GCA_020445805.1 Rhodocyclaceae bacterium | reverse complement strand
TTGATCCGCGAGCGCACCAAGGCCGGGTTGACCGCTGCCGCCGCTCGCGGGCGAAAAGGTGGACGCAAGCCGGTCGTTACCGCCGACAAGTTGCAGCGGGCACAGGATCACATCGCCAACGGGCTGAACGTCCGCGAGGCTGCAACGCGGCTCAAGGTGAGCAAGACGGCGCTGTATGCCGCCCTGCAATCGGCCAGTGCAGCCGACTCCTGACCGGCTCCTTCTTCCGCTCAACCGCCGACAGGCCGTTGGTGAACCCGGACTGCGGCTCCGGCAGAAACAGCACAGCCAGTTCCCCAAGCAGGCTCAGCACCTTCGATTCGATCAGGTCGATGGTGGCCGCCGCCTCCAGCATCTGCAACTGCGCCTCAGACCCCAACGTCAAAAGCCTCGCTGCCAATGTTACGCGTCCCGCCTCAGCTACTGGAAAGGCGCATTTCGAGTTGGACATCCCGGTACGGGACTTCAGGTCGGACAGCGCCCCTCACCCCTTTGTGCAGGCGGACAAGACCATAGCGCTCCATTGTCCGCAGGGTGCGCGACAGGTTGCCTGCCGTGCGCCCGGTGGTTGAAGCCAGGGCGATGAGCGACTCTGGCCGCGTATCGACAATGACGCCCAGCAGCGTGCGGTTGCGATTAGACAGCAGCTTAGCGAAGCTTTCCGGCGAGGTGAACCAGACCGTCGGATC
>JAGRFX010000462.1 GCA_020445805.1 Rhodocyclaceae bacterium | reverse complement strand
CAAACTTGCTTAGAGCTAGGTCTAGTCGCCGCTCGGCTCGAGATCGGTGCATAGACCAAAACCAACGGCCGGAGAAGAAGCGGTCCAGATGAGTGGTGGCCCAAGTTCGCGCGCTGACATACCAGCGTGGTCGCCTCACGAAGAAGCAAGCCTGACAAGTTGATCTCGTATGTCCGCCGGGGTGGCTGTTGCATCTCCTCTCGCCATTGCTGTTGACGCTCATCCAGAACTGACCCACTTAGGGGTCTGATGCGCACGCAAAACTGACCCACCCTGAACCCGCATCCTGAGCCTTTTGGCTCGGGGGATTTCAGGAGTGATATCGATGGTCATGTTGGCCAAGATCCGGCGGATGCATTTCCGCGATGGCCTGTCGGTGCGCGAGGTCGCCCGACGCACCGGCCTGTCCCGCAACACCATCCGGCGCTGGCTGCGCAGCGGCCAGTCCGAGCCGGTCTACCCCAAACGATCCACGCCGACCCGGCTGGACCCGTACCGTGAGCAGCTGGAGAGATGGCTGCGGACCGACAGCCACCGGCCACGCCGGGAGCGCCGTACTGCCAAGACCCTGTTCGCCCAGTTGCAGGCCTGCGGTTATCCCGGCAGCTACACCCGGGTCACTGCGTTCATCCGCGAGTGGAAGGAACGCGGTGGCGATACCGTCCGGCCGGCCTTCGTGCCGCTGCTGTT
>JAGRFX010000461.1 GCA_020445805.1 Rhodocyclaceae bacterium | reverse complement strand
CTGCTTGCTCAGGCGCCGTCCGAGTTCCTCCTCGGCAAGCTCCGGATTCAGCGCCTCGGTTAGGCTCGGAAGCGACTCGTCCCGTTGCGCGTCGCCGACATTCTCGACCGCAATCCTGCTCATGCCATCTGCCTTTCACCAGCGATGCTCGCCTCCCAGACGGACGTTAGCGAGTCCACTTGGTGCTGAATGGAAAGCACCGACAAGGCTCGCAAGCGGGCGTTCCAAGACATTTCGGTCGCCAACTCGCGGCTGGTCCGGGTCTCACAAGGGTCGCCTGCGATGGAGGCCCGACTGGTCACCCGGGTCTCACAAGGGTCGCCTGCGATGGAGGCCCGACTTGTCACCCGGGTCTCACAAGGGTCGCCTGCGATGGAGGCCCGACTTGTCAGCACGCGTTCCAGCGCGTCGGCCATCGCGTTCACGTCGCCCGGAGGCACGACGAATCCCGTCTTGCCCTGCTCGACCAGTTCGGAGATGCCGCCGACATCGGTGGCCACCACCGGCACGCCGCAGGCGGCCGCCTCCATCAGGCTTACCGGCATGCCTTCGCTGTGGCTGCAGAGCACACCCACGTCCGCTTGTCGCCAGCAGCCAATCACTTCGCTCTGCGGCAACGCGCCCAGCAGCTGGAGTTCGCTTTCCAGGCCCAACTCCGCCCGCGCCTGCTCGATCTCACCGCGAGTGCGGCCGT
>JAGRFX010000460.1 GCA_020445805.1 Rhodocyclaceae bacterium | reverse complement strand
CAGGCCGCCTACGACAGCGCCGCGGCGACGCTGGCGCGCGACGAGGCGGCGCTGACCACGGCCCGTCTCAAGGCAAAGCGTTACGCGGAACTGGTGAAGGTCAAGGCGGTGAGCCAGGAAGCCAATGACGATGCCGTCGCGGCGCTGAAACAGGCGCAGGCCACGGTGGCGATGGACAAGGCGGCCCTGGAAACCGCACGCATCAATCTCGGCTACACGCGCGTCACCGCGCCGATCGACGGGCGTATCGGGCGTTCCACGGTCACGCAGGGCGCGCTGGTGATAGCGAACCAGGCAACCGCGCTGGCGGCGGTTCGGCAGCTCGATCCCATCTACGTGGACGTCACCCAGTCCAGCGCCGAACTGCTGCGCCTGAAGCGGGCCCTCGGCAAGGGCGAGGTTCAGCGACCGGATGAACTGTCGGCGCAGGTGGAACTGATACTCGAAGACGGCAGTACCTATGTACACAAGGGCACGCTGGAATTCTCCGAGGTGACCGTGGACGAAAGCACCGGCTCCGTCACCCTGCGCGCCCTGTTCCCCAACCCGGAACAGCAACTGCTGCCCGGTATGTTCGTGCGTGCGCGGGTGCAGGAGGGTGTCACGGAACACGCCGTGCTGGTGCCGCAGCAGGCGGTCAGCCGCGACCACACGGGCAAGGCCAGCGTGATGATCCTGAATGACAACGACCAGGTCGAGGTCCG
>JAGRFX010000459.1 GCA_020445805.1 Rhodocyclaceae bacterium | reverse complement strand
CTCTACTGGCTCGCGATGGAGTTCTCGACGCCGGTGCCCTGGGAGGCGATCGCCTTCTACGACGGAGCGGAGGGGCGGCCGCGCTTCGACGACCATCCGGTCGGTGCGGGTCCCTTCGTGCTCTCGGTCTACGACAAGCAGGCGCGCTACACGCTCGTGCCGAACCGCAACTGGCACGGCCTCCGCCATCCGGAGTGGCAGGCGCCGGGCACGGTCTATCCGAGCGAGGGGGAGCCCGGGGACCGCGAGGCCGGTCTGCTCGAGGACGCGGGACGGCCCTTGCCATTCCTCGATCGGGTCGAGGTGCGCCGCGACAAGGAGAGCATCCCCCGCTTCAACAAGTTCCTGCAGGGCTACTACGACGCCTCGGGCATCATCAAGGAGAGCTTCGACAAGGTGATGCAGGGCGACGCGCTCTCGCCCGAGATGCAGGCGATGGGCATCGAGCTCGGCAAGGCCGTCTCGCCGGACTTCTTCTACCTCGGATTCAACATGGACGATGCCGTGGTCGGTCGGGCGGGGGGCGAGCGCTCGCGCAAGCTGCGCCAGGCGATGAGCCTGGTGCTCGACACGGAGGAGTTCCTGCGCGTCTTCCTGAACGGGCGCGGCCTGCCGGCGCAGTCGCCCGTGCCGCCGGGCATCTACGGCTACGAGGAGGACTATCGCAACCCCTATCGCCAGGTCGACCTCGAGCGGGCGAGGGCG
>JAGRFX010000458.1 GCA_020445805.1 Rhodocyclaceae bacterium | reverse complement strand
CCGGCCTGCCGGACCAGGGGCTGTTCGTCGATCTTGCCGGCGGAACCGGCGACGTTGCGGCCCTCCTGGCGCGCAAGCCGGGCCGGCGGGTGGTCGTGGTCGACCCGTCGATCCCGATGATGCGCGAGGGCAGCACCCGCGCCGACGCGGCCACGGTGCGCTGGATCGCGGGCGAGGCCGAGCGCCTGCCCTTCGCCGACGGGTCGGTGCAGGCGCTCACCGTCTCCTTCGGCCTGCGCAACACCACCCGGCTCGACGCTGCGCTCGCCGAGGCCGCGCGCGTGCTGGCGCCCGGCGGCACCTTCGCCTGCCTGGAGTTCTCGCGGCCGATGAAGTGGCTGCAGCTGTTCTACGATCCCTATTCCTTCCACGTGATCCCGCGCCTCGGTGCGTGGGTCGCGGCCAATCCGGCGGCGTACCAGTACCTGATCGAGTCGATTCGCAATTTCCCGGATCAGCAGCGCTTTGCCGCAATGATCGAGGCGGCCGGTTTTTCTTCGGTGCGCTGGAAGAACCTGAGCTTCGGAATTGCGGCGATTCATCTTGCGACAAGACCGCTTGTGCGTTGACAACCCGATCCGGGTCTTTCGGGTGTCGGCAGAATTTTCAATGAATGAACGCGCAATGGGAAAGCCGAGTTCTCATTTGAATTGTTCGGACTTTATCCAGGAAAACGAAATGGAATTCCTTTCATCGGCCGGCACCTGTTT
>JAGRFX010000457.1 GCA_020445805.1 Rhodocyclaceae bacterium | reverse complement strand
GGCCGATGGTCAAGCCCATGTAGTCCGCCGTCAGCGGGTTGGTGATGCCGATCACGACCTTGCCCGCGAGCTCGCCCAGCGAGCGCAGGGCGGTAACGGCATCGGCATAGCCGGTGGCCAGTACGACCGCGTCCGCTCCGGCGACGGCACCCTCCGTCGCAACCGCTCTGGCGCCCGGGTTTGCCGCCGCAAGCTGTGCTGCTTTGGCGCTGTCGCGTGCCGTAACGGTGACTTCATGGCCAGCGCGGGTCAGTTGAGTGACGAAGGCCGAACCCATATTGCCGGCACCGATGACTGTGACTTTCATGATCTGCTCCTTGTGTGAGATTGAATTGCACACTTGATCCAATGATTTGGTTCGCAGTGCATGGACTGAACTCTACGCAAGGGATAAGCTGCAATAAACAGGGACTTTTGATAGAAACTGTTCAGCCTGGTGAGACAATGGATCGATTTCTCGAAATGCGTACCTTCAATGCGGTGGTCGATGCCGGCAGTTTCGTCGGCGCGGCCGATGCACTCGGATTTTCCAAGGCGGCCGTCTCGCGCTACGTCGGGGACCTGGAGACGCGACTCGGCGTGCGCTTGCTGCACCGGACCACACGGCGGTTGTCGCTGACCGAAGAGGGCGACGTGTTCTACGCACGCAGCAAGGAACTGCTGGCCGGTGTCGAAGAGGCCGAGGCCGAACTCAGCTCTCGCAGCGTCGCC
>JAGRFX010000044.1 GCA_020445805.1 Rhodocyclaceae bacterium | reverse complement strand
GATTTCGGATTTGCGGTGATCGAATCCCGGACCACCTGGCCCCTGGTGGTGATCGATACCCAGGGGCGCGCCTATACGGCCCGGGTCTCCGACCTGCCCGGTGGTCGGGGCGACGGCGTGCCCATGGCGACCCTGATCGACTTCCAGGCGGGAGCCAAGCTCGCCCAGGTCGTCAGCACCGACCCAGCCCACCTCTATCTTTTCGCCAACTCCGGGGGCTACGGCTTCATCTGTTCCGTTGGCGATGCCTGTTCGCGACAGAAGGCCGGCAAGGCCTTCATGACGCTCGAAAAGGGTGAGACCGTCCTGCGCCCGGCCAGCGTGCAAGGCGACTGGCTTCTGGCCCTGTCCGAGGGCGGACGGATTCTCGTCTTCCCGCGCTCGGAGATGAAAGTCCAGGCAGGTGGCCGCGGGGTGATCGTGATGGGGCTGGACGACGCCGAGAAGCTGGTCGCCGTCGCGGTGCCGGCCAACGATGCAGCCGTTGGCGTCGACGGGATCGGTCGCGGCAAGAAGCCCGTGACCCTCTCTCTCAAGCCCTCGCAGATCGAAGGGTGGCGTCACCGGCGCGCCCGCAAGGGCATGGCCCTGCCGCAAAAGTTCCAACCGACCGGATTCAGCGACTGCTAAGCTGGCACAAGGACGGGCGCGCCCCGTATGGTGATTGGTACAACGACAGCCGGACCCAGAACCGGCGGACTACGCAGAGAGCACCTTGGTGCCCTATCTTGGGCTTCCCCGGCCCCGATGATGCCCGTCTCCCCCCTGGTGCGGGCGCCGACGGAGGTCGGGGAGCGATTTCCCGCCGCGCTTCAATCCACCAGCCGCTGTCGCAGTTCGATCTTGCTGTGCACGCCGAGCTTGCGAAAGATCTTGAGCAGGTGCGAACGCACAGTGGCCGGCGCCAGCGCCATGTCGCGGGCGATCCGCTTGTAGTCGGCGCCTGCAGCGTAGGCCGAGGCCACCTCCCGCTCCCGTGGCGTAAGTTGTTCCGACAAGCGCTCCCGCGAGGCGTCACAGGGCTCGCCCGCCATCAGGACAAAGGGCAGCGCAAATTCGGCAAAGCGGGCCTCGTCGGCATCGAAGGGACGATCCTCGGCCGCGCGATAGAGGGTGAGCCAGCTCAGACGCCCCTGAAGCGGGTGGGTGACACCGCACAGCATGAGCTGACCGATCCGGTGCCGCCGCAGGTAGTCGCCCACCGGCCGCAGGCGCGGCGCCGCGTAGTCCCGTGATACGCAGACGTTCTGCAGCCGCCTCGGCTCCAAAGCGAAGCGCCGGCTGACCGGATCCAGCGCCGCCACCTCGCCGAACTCCGCCAGGAGTGCCGGCGATCGGCCTTCGAGGCGGGCGTCGTCGATTACCACGGAGCCATCCGGCAGGCGGCGACCGCTGCCCCACACCCAGCCGTCGAACTCGATACCGGAGCCCAGCCAGGCCAGCGCACGACGTCGAAACACCGGGTTCGCAGCGCGCCCCAGCTGCATCAGATCGAGCAGTTCCAGCATTTCCCCGGCCCCCATGGCGCGCCCCCTGGATGATGCATATGCATGATTGGAGCACATCCTACTCTCCCCTATGCTGCCCGAGTCCGGCCCGCAAGCCGAACGCACCCCCCAATGACACTGGCAGAGAGTCCGGGCGCGCGCATTCCGCGCGCGACTTGGATCGGAGGAGGAGAAATGCAGAAGCATGCACGGCGCTTCGGCGCCATTGCCCTGGCCCTGTCGGCCGGCCTGGCACTGACCGGCTTTTCGAGCGAAAGCCACTACAACACCAAACCCCGCTGGCTCGGCGATGTGATCGTGTCGGAGCACCGCAGCGGCGACGATCTGCTCACCGCAGGCCTCGGCGCCAGCGGGCTGGCCGTGGCAACGACGCCGGCACTGGCCAACCCGGCGGCACCGACGCCGACCGAGCTGCGTCGGCTGGCCATCCACGCCAACTACCGGGCCCTGATCGACACCACCGCGAATGGCGGCTATCGGCGACTCTACGGCCCCAACCTCGACGTGGACGGCCATGACACGCTGGGCGAAGGCCTGGTGCCCGGCACCGAGTTCCTGGCCTTCGCCCGCAACCTCGACGGCGTGCGCAACGTGACCCTGCTGGTCCAGCTGCCTGACAGCTTCGACGCCAGCCGCCCCTGCATCGTGGCGGCCCCCTCGAGCGGCTCCCGGGGCGTCTATGGCGCCATCGGCACGACCGGCGAATGGGCGCTCAAGCATGGCTGCGCGGTGGCCTACACCGACAAGGGGACGGGCGCCGGGGCCCACGAACTCGAGACCAACACCATCACCCTCATCGATGGCACCCTGGCCGACGCGGATGCGGCCGGGCGCGACGCGTACTTCTCGAGTGGCCTCTCGGCCGACGAACGGGCGGCCTATCTCGCCGACCACCCCAACCGATACGCCATGAAGCACGCCCACTCCGGGGACAATCCGGAGCGCATCTGGGGGCTTTCGACGATCCACGCCATCGAGTTCGCGTTCTACGTGCTGAACGAGCAATTCGGTACCCCGGGCCGCAATGGCAAGATCCCCAAGGTGTTCACGCCCGGCAACACGATCGTCATCGCGGCCTCCGTGTCGAACGGCGGCGGCGCGGTCCTTGCGGCGGCTGAACAGGCGCCTCGCGGGCTGATCGACGCCGTGGTGGCGGGCGAGCCGCAGATCAACCTCAAGCGGACGAATCGCATCCAGGTGTTCCGCGGCAGCACCCAGATCGCCGAGCCCGGCAGGCCCCTCTACGACTACGTCACCTATGCCAACCTGATCCAGGGTTGTGCCGCGATCGCGCCGTCCAATGCGGCGAGTCCATTCGGGTTCACGGTCTCACCCGCCCTGGCCGCCAATCGCTGCGCCTCGCTGGCCGGTGCCGGGCTGGTCAGCGGCGCCACCACGACCGAGCAGGCCGAAGACGCCAAGGCTCGGCTGGTCGCCTATGGCTGGGAGCCGGAAAGCGCCCTTCTGCATGCATCCCACTTCGGGCTGGCGGTCTCGTCGGCCGTATCTGTGACCTACGCCAACGCCTATTCCCGCGCCGGCGTTCGTGACGACCTGTGCGGCTTCTCGATGGGAACGACCAGCGCCACCACGGGACTGCCGACACCGCCGGCCGCGAGCCCGATGCCGACGATCTGGGGCCTCAGCAACGGAATTCCACCCTCGACCGGCGTGAACCTGATCGCCGAGAACAGCCTGACCGGGCCGATTGTCGAGACACTGGCGGTATCGGCCTCCACCGGCCTGGCGGACTACAACTTCGATGGCGCGATGTGCCTGCGCGGTCTGTTGGACGACCGCAGCGTGCAGCGCGGCATCGATGCCGTCAGTGTGCGGGGGGACCTCAACCGCACCCCCACGGTCATCGTACATGGTCGCTCCGACGCCCTGATTCCGGTCAATCACACCTCGCGTGCCTACCTTGCGGCCAACAGCCGCATCGAAGGACATCATTCGGAGCTGTCTTATATCGAGGTCACGAACGGCCAGCATTTCGACGCCTTCGTGGGATTTCCGGGCTTCGATGCCCTGTTCGTTCCGCTGCATTTCTATGGCGGCCAGGCCCTCGACATGGTCTGGAAGCACCTGACCGAGGGCGCGGCCCTGCCGGCATCGCAAGTGGTCCGCACGACACCGCGCGGGGTTTCTGGCGGTGTCGTTCCGGCCCTGACCCGTGCCAACCTGCCGGACATCCAGGCCACGCCGGCGGCGGGCGACGCGATTTCGGCCGAGCGCGGCATGGTCGTCGTACCCGACTGAACCCGGCCGTCACCCCAACGACAAGGGCGCCCCGAGAGGCGCCCTTTCTATTCAAGCCTTGGCCTCCGGCCCTATGGCCGGCCTACCAGAACTTCCACCACCACTTCTTCTTGGTCATCGACTCTTCCACATGGGGGGCCCATTCGGCCGCACCGCCATGGTGGGTGAAATATTCTCCGAAGCGCTTGTCGGCCTCATTGATGTGCTTGGTCAGCCAGACCTTCAGGAAGTGCAGCAGTTCGAAGGTGATCGTCGCCTGGCCCTTGTCGAGCTTTTCCTGCAGGGCGACGACCTGGCCGATCAGGTCCTCGTGCCACTGCTTGTGGGCTGTGAAGTCGGGATAGTTCGAGATGCGCATCAGGCTTTCCTCGACCATGAAGTGGGTCTTGGTGTAGTCGGCCAGCTCATCGAGGATCCGCCGGGCGGCCTCGCTGCCGTGATGCTCGTGGATGGCCGTGTGCAACTGGTTCAACAGACCGACCAGCTCCTTGTGCTGCTCATCGATCTCCTGAACGCCCACGCTGAAGCTGTCGGACCACTCAAACAATTCGCTCATGTCAGTCCTCCTGACGACGCACGCTGAATGGCATCACCATAGTCCATTTGTGTTTCTTTGTGTCAAAGCACCCTTCGGACGCGGGGTTTTCAGCGACCACCGGGCTCGATCGAGCTGATCGGACCCTCGGCGCGGACGGGGCTTCCGAGCTCGACGTCGTCGATCAGCGACTCGATCAGCAGCGTCACCCGCCGATTGCGCGCGCGCCCCTCCTCGGTGGCGTTGTCGGCCACCGGTCGCTGGTCCCCGTAGCCGGCAGCGGTCAGGCGTCCGGGCGACACGCCCGATTCAACGAAAAGGCGCACCACGCTGGAGGCGCGCACCGCCGACAGCTCCCAGTTGGACGGGAAACGGGGCGTGCTGATGGGCACATCATCGGTGTGACCCTCGATCGTGATCGGAAAGTCCGCGCCCGCCAGCACCTGGGCCACGGCCGACAGGGATCGGGCGGCCCGCTCATCGATCAGCGCCTCGCCGATCGGAAACAGGACGCTGGCGTTGATCTCGACGGTGATGCCATGGGCCCCCTCGGTCACCCGAACCTGTCCTTCTCGCGTCAGGGGCTCCAGCACCCGCTTGATGTCTTCGGCGACGCTGCGCATGCGCTTGGAGAGGGCCTCCCGCTTCTGCTCCATCACGGCGTTCTTCGGGGGCGTCGGCTGAGCCGACGGCGGCCCTGCCTGGCTGCTGCTCATGATGATCGGCGGCGCAATGATCTGGCTGCCGCGGACATTGGCATCGACGCTTCGGAAGGCCTGGACGATGGAGTCGGACAGCACCCGGTACTTGCCTTCGTTCACCGAGCTGATCGCATACATCACCACGAAAAAGGCAAACAGCAGGGTGATGAAGTCGGCGTACGAGACCAGCCAGCGTTCGTGGTTCTCGTGTTCTTCCTCGGAGCGTCGTCGTCTGGCCATGGTCGGGGGGATCCTTTCAGGAATCTACGACACCGCCCGGGAGGGCTTTAGGCCAACGGCCGCCCTACTCCAGGTAGCCCTGGAGTCGACTCTCGATGATGCGCGGATTGTCGCCGTTGGCAATGCCGACGAGGCCATCGACGACCATCTCGCGGGCCGCGACCAGCCGGCCGATGTGCGCCTGGAGTTTCTTGGCGACCGGCAGGAAGATCAGGTTGGCCGAGCCCACGCCGTAGATCGTGGCCACGAAGGCCACCGCGATCCCGGAGCCGAGCTTCGACGGGTCGGAGAGATTCTCCATGACGTGGATCAGGCCCATCACGGCGCCGAGGATGCCGATCGTTGGCGCGTAGCCACCGGCACCCTCCCAGACCTTGGCCGCCTGCTTGAGGCGCCCCTCGTAGGTCCCGATCTCGACTTCGAGCACGGCCCGCAGCCGCTCGGGCTCGACCCCGTCCACGAGCAACTGGACGCCCTTCTGGGTGAAGAGATCGTCCATGCGCGGAAGCAGGTTCTCCAGCGCCAGCAGGCCCTCCTTGCGTGCCACCTGGCTCCAGGTGACCACTTGGTCGATGACCTCCTGCTGGGCGGCGCTGGGCGGCACGAACACCCAGCGCGCCATGCGCATGCCTTCGGCGAACACGCTGAACGGGCTCTGCAGCATGACTGCGCCGAGGGTGCCACCGATGACGATGAAGAATGCCGTCGGCTGGATCAGCGAGCCGATGTGCCCGCCCTCCAGGTATTGCCCCAGCACGATCGCGGTGACCCCGAGGGTCAGGCCGATCAGGCTGATCTTGTCCATGGCGGGAGTTACTGGCTACTGCGCGGCGGACGTCCCCGGCGCGGCTTGGTCTCGGTTCGGGACCCATGGATTCGCGAGCGCAGGCGGGCGATGGCCTGGCTGTGCAACTGACAGACACGCGACTCCGACACCCCGAGGACCTCGCCGATTTCCCGCAGGTTGAGGTCCTGCTCGTAGTAGAGACCCATGACGGTCTTCTCGCGCTCTGGCAGGTCGTCGATGGCCTTCACCAGCACCACGCGCATGTTCTGATCCATCAGGACATCGAGGGGATTGTCCTGGGCATTGCCCACCGCATGGTGCTCGAGATAGTCGTCGTCGTCCGACGCGGTGAAATCCTCGAAATAGACCAGCTGGTAGCCGCGGGCCTCCTGCAGCATCTTCTGGTAATCGGACAGGGGCAGGTCCAGGGCGTCGGCGAGTTCCTTTTCGCTCGGCTGCCGTCCGAACTCCTGCTCAAGCTGATGGACGGCCGCCTCGATCCGCCGCATGTCACGGCGCAGCGAGCGGGGCAGCCAGTCGTTCTCGCGCAGGCCGTCGAGCATCGCCCCGCGGATCCGCTGCACGGCGTAGGTCTCGAACTGGGCACCGAGTCCTTCCTCGTAGCGGCTGATCGCGTCGAGCAAGCCGAGCATCCCGTTCTGGATGATGTCCTCCACCTGCACGCTGGCAGGCAGCTTGGCCATCAAGTGATAGGCGATGCGCTTAACCAGGGGTGCGTACTGCGTGACCAGCTGGTCTCTGTCCATGCGTCCTGAGGCGGTGTACATATCTTGTCCGGTCTGCTTGGGCGTCCAGTGGCCCGATTCCCCTGAAGCTTCACGTCGCCCATTTTGCGACGAAGCGGCGCCAGCCTTCCACAAAATTGATGTGTTTGCGAGTTTCCGTGCCTCGGGATTCATGCCCGCTGCCCTCCAGTCATGCCATTCGAATGCGTCCAGGCGGACAAACGGCGCAGAAATGCGGCCGAGGCCAGTCGCTCGCGCTTGGGCGGCGCCTGGTCCTGCAGACGGGCCGCCAGGTCGTCACGCCCCAATTCACCGATCAGCCGCAGCGGTAGTCCCACCCGCCTCCGGACCAGTGCGTCCAGTTGTCCGAACAGCTCCAGGGCTTCGCGCCGGTCCTTGGCGCCGGCCACTGCCACGGCCAGGTCACCCGCGCCGGCGCCTGCCAGGTGGCGAATGATCGCGACGCCATCCGTGACACCCCGCGCGCTTGCCTCGACCACCAGCATCCGGCCGGGGGCCGCCAGCACGAAGGGGGACGGCCGCGCCCACTCGGACTGCATGCCATGGATGACCATCAACTGGCTTTTCCGCTGCAGTTCCGCCAGGCCCGTGACCAGGTGATCGCGCCGGTCGTCGTCCAGCAGCGGAAGGGCCAGTGCCGCGCCCCCCACCGACAGGTGACTGAGCGAACTGCCCAATTCACTGACCAGGGCGCCGATGGGGGTTGCGCCATCGATGAGATGCAGCAGATCGCCGCGCGATTCGACGCCAAAGGCCTCGAGCAACCCGCCCTCGCCCGGCGTCTCGTCCAGCACGGCGACGCCGCGGGCGCGGCTTGCCAGATCGGTCAGCGTGCGCGCCGCGAGCGCATTGGGCGCGCGACCCGCCGTGAACATGGCGACGACCGTCGGCGGCGCGCGGCGGAACAGCCGCCGGAGCCCGCTGGCCTGATCCTCCCGACCGTCAAGCATCTCAGACCCCCGCGCCGTGCGTCATCAGCATGCCGGCCTCATCGCCACGGAGCTTCCACGCCGATCCCTGCCCCTGCTCCTTGAGCGCCCGGTGCAGGAGATAGGTCCGGTTCGGCAGGTGGAGGTCCTCGGGCACGCGCTGGCCGTTGGCCACGTAATAGAGGTCCATCTGGTGCCGGATGGCCACGTCGATGGCCGGCGCCAGGGAGGCGGCCTCGTCGACCTTGGTGAAGATGCAGCCGGCCAGGTCGGGGCCGTCGTAGGCCGCGACCACGTCGTCCAGGGTGTCGCCCCGCGTCGTGGCGTTCAGCAGCAACAGGCGGCGGACCTCGCCGGCGCCGACCAGCATCGCGGTCTGCTCGGCGACCATCCGGTCGCGCTGACCCATGCCGACCGTGTCGATGAGGACCATGTGCTTGTTGCGCAGTTCGGCCAGCGTCTGGCGCAGGTCGGCCGCGTCGCGCACCACGAAGACCGGCACGCCGAGAATGCGCCCATAGATCCGCAGCTGCTCATGGGCGCCGATCCGATAGCCATCTGTCGTGATCAGCGCCAGCTTGTCGGCGCCGTGGCGAACGACGCAACGGGCGGCCAGCTTGGCGGTAGTGGTGGTCTTGCCGACACCGGTCGGCCCGACCAGGGCATAGACGCCCCCCCGGTCGATGATGTCGGTGTCGTTGGCCACAGCCCGCAGCTGATGGTTGATCAGATTCTTTGCGACCGAGCGGGCGGCGGCGGGGTCCGCATCGCCATCGACGCCCTCGGCCACACGCCGGGCCAGTTCGGCCGAAAAACCAGCCTCGAGCAGCTCGGCCATCAGCCGGGTACGGGCCGGTGCGTTGCGGCTGACCTCTCCCCACGCAAATCCGGCCAGCTGTCGTTCGATCATGCTGCGGATGCCACCGAGTTCGCCCATCAGCCGTTCGTTGGCCGATTCGAGCTCGCGGATGCGCGATTCGGCCTCGATGCCCGATGCGGCCGGCGAGGGCGCCGGGCGACGCGGCGGTGGCTGCTCGCGGACCGGGTCATCGGCGCGGCGCGTCGGGGCCGCCTCGTCACGACGGACGCGGGGCGCAGCCTCGATGAACAGATCGTGATCGACGGGCCTCGGGGGCGCGGTCCGGGCCGGCATGTGGACTTCGTTCGGATCCACGCGGGGTGGCGTGAAGGGGCGAACCTCGCGCGGGGCCTCGTCGATGGCCTGGCCGGTCTGACGCGACCGGGCCTTGTGGAGGCTGCGCCGGAACTCGTCCTCGGCCAGCGAGGCCGCCGGCGGCGTGGCGGGTGCCGCGGCAACCGCCGGGCGCGCTGCCGTCGCTGCGCGCGCAGGTATGGACTGGCGGGTCTGGGCGTTCAGCGCATCGGCCGGCAGGGCCAGAATCTCGACCCCCCCCTCGACCGCGCGGTTCGACAGCACGATGGCGTCGGCCCCGAGTTCTTCCTTGAGGCTCCGCAGGGCCTCACGGGCGGTCTTGGCGAAATAGCGGCGTACTTGCATGGTCGGTCTCCAAACCTTGCGCGGGTCTGAACCCGCACTGTCCTGGATACCGATTATCCCGACCACCCTGCAATTCGAACGGCAGGTTAGGCGGGGAAAAACCGCCCAATCCTGACCGAAAGATCATGCCCGCCTGTCGGCCGCGGGCACCGATCAACCGCGCTTGCCGCCCTTGCCCGGCTTGCCGCCCGGCCCGCCGGTCCGCGGACGCGTACGGTCGCCACCCGGGCTGCGGCGGGGCGCATCGTAGCCACCGTCCCGCCCCTGGGGTGGGCCGGAACGACGCTCGCCACGGGGTGCATCGTAGGGCTTGCCACCCCGCGGACCGCGCGCCCCAGGCCCCTCGCGGGACTCACGGGAATCACGGAACTCCCGAGGCTCGCGGGGCTCACGAAACTCGCGGGAATCCCGGGACTGATTGAACTCTCGGGGCTCGCGGCGCCAGCCTTCGTCACCGCCGCTGGCCGGCTTGCGACGCGGCGAGGTCGGCTTGGGCTGCCATGCCCGCTTGTAGGGCGGCGGAGGCGCATCGCCGCCACGCGCCGGCATGCGGCCATCGTCGAGGGCGATGCCCAGGGGCACCTGTCGCACCCGGACCCGGCCGAGCACCGCCAGCACCTCGGCAGGCAGATCGGCCGGCAACTCGACGGTGCTGAAGTCATCGAACAGATCGATGCGCCCGATCCGGCGGCTGTCGATGCCGCCTTCGTTGGCAATCGCGCCCACCAGGTCGCGCGGGGCGACCTGCTGGCGGCGACCCACGTTGACCCGATAGCGCACCAGCGGGGCATCGCGGTCAGCCCCTCGCGCCGGGCGCCGCTCAATCGGCGCGGCCGGCGGCGGGCTCTCGAGACGCGGCGGACGCACCGGAGCCGGAGCGGCCTCGGCAGCCGGCGCACTGAAGCGCGGAGGCATCATGTTGGGTGCCTGGCGCTGGGGCATTGCCTGCGGCACGGGCCGTGGGGCGGCGTAGCTGTCGAAATCCTGCGACCCCTGGGACGCGCCACCGAGCTGGTCCGCATCGATGCGCAGGGGGCGATCCCGCTGGGCCATCCAGGCCAGCGCGGCACCGACCCGGCGAATATCGGTGCCCAGCTCGGACTCCATCTGGCCCATCAGGCCCTCGAAGTAACCGAGATCCTCCCCCTCCAGCACGTCGAGGATTTCCTGCTTGAAGCGCGCCACCCGCCGATCGGCGAGCGCGGCCTTGGTGGGCAGACTCATGGGCTCGATTGGCTGGCGCGTAGCGCGCTCGATCAGCTTCAGCATGCGCCGCTCGCGGGGCGCCACGAACAGGATCGCGCACCCCGTGCGACCGGCCCGGCCGGTTCGGCCGATGCGGTGAACATAGGCCTCGGTATCGTACGGAATGTCGTAGTTGATGACGTGGCTGACCCGCGCGACGTCGATGCCGCGGGCGGCGACATCGGTGGCGACGACGATGTCGATACCGCCGGCCCGCAGTTGCTCGATGGTGCGCTCGCGCAGCGACTGGTGCATGTCACCGTTCAGCGCCGATGCGGAGTAGCCACGGGCCGCCAGCTTGTCGGCAAGCTCCACGGTTGCGTTCTTGGTGCGGACGAAGACGATCGCCGCATCCAGGGCATCCTCCACCTCGAGGATGCGTGTCAGCGCGTCGAGCTTGTGTACGCCGCTCACCTGCCAGTAGCGCTGGTGAATGCTCGGAAGGGTGGCGGAGGTCGGAGCGATGCGGACCTCGCGCGGATCGCGCAGGTGGCGGTGGGCCACCCTGCGGATCGGCTCCGGCATGGTTGCAGAGAACAGGGCAACCTGCCGCGTCTCGGGCAGGGCATCGAGAATGCGCTCGACGTCGTCGATGAAGCCCATCCGCAGCATTTCGTCGGCCTCGTCCAGCACCACGGCCTGCAGCCGATCGACCTCGAGACTCTCGCGCTCGAGGTGGTCGATGACCCGCCCCGGCGTGCCGACCACGACCTGCGGGCCACGCGCGAGCTGCTTCAACTGCATGCCCAGGCTCTGACCACCGTAGATCGGCAGCACATGGAAGCCCGGAAGGTGGTGGGCGTACTTCTGGAAGGCTTCGGCGACCTGGATGGCGAGCTCGCGCGTGGGCGCCAGCACCAGCACCTGCGGTGCCCGCAGCTTGGCATCGATGCGGCTCAGCAGCGGCAGCGCGAAGGCTGCGGTCTTGCCGGTGCCGGTCTGGGCCTGTCCGAGCACATCGTGCCCTTCGAGCAGCACCGGGATGCAGGCCGCCTGGATCGGGGAGGGCCGTTCATAGCCGATTTCGGCCAGAGCGGCGACCAGCGCCTCCGGCAATCCGAGTTCGGCAAATGCCTGGCCGTCTTGCCCGGCGGGCGTCATTGGGACATCGGTCATGTGGGTAATCTTCGAATAGGGGGCGCGGAACAGGGTGAACGGTTCGCGCGCGGAGAAGGCGGACCGCTAGCCGCGCCGGACCGGCCATTATCTCAGATGCGGACGGCTCTCGTACATCCTGCGGACCGACGGCGGGCTGATCCGTTGCGCGATTGTGGTGTTTTCCCCTTGCGCGGCGCGTCAGCGGCGATACCATCGGACATCCCCGCAGATTCCCTGGCCGCTTTGTCCGATCCCGCCCCGAGCCCGCAACAGGCCCCCCGAAAGCGTTCCAGCCGGCACCGGCGCAGGTCCCGCGGGACCGAGCTGCGCTGGCTGGCATTGAGCCTTGCGGTGCCGCTGGTCCTGATTACGATTGCCGGACTCACGGTATGGCATGCGCCGTCCGATCCGGACGAGGCGGCAGAGGCAGCCGACGCCCCCCCGGTCACGACGCCCCTCCGGGCGCCCAGTGCGGCCACCCGGCCGCCAGCCGACGGCAGGAGTCCGACCGCCACGAGCCGACCGGAACGGTGTCCGGCTGCCGATGAGGTGCCCTCGAATCTCGTCGAGGCCGCCGCCTGCGGCGATACCGGAACCCTCACCCGCCTGCTGCGCGAGGGTGCCAAGCCCGACCCGACGGACCCCCGGCAGGCATATGCGGGCTACACCGCCCTGCACCATGCGGTGGCCCGCGGTGACCGGCAGGCCATCCAGCTGCTGCTCGACGCGGGCGCGCATGCCGACGCCGCGGACCGCCACGGCAACGGCCCCCTGCACCTCCTGACCCTGGGCGAGCATGTGGTCGGCGACGACCAGATCGCCGAAATGCTGGTTCGCTCGGGCGCAGACGTCCTGCGGACCAACCAGGCCGGACGGACGCCCCTGGACGAATTGCAGGCTCGCCCCCGCCTCTCGGCTGCCACGGAAAACCTCGCCAGCTATCTGTCCATGACCTCCAGGCAGCTGCAACTGCTGGCGCGAACCCGCGGCTACCTGACCCGCGAGGAGGCACCGGCGAGCGCCTTCGCCGCCCTGAAGCTGGGCGGCCCGGATGCAGGGGCCACGTTCGCGGTGCCTTCTCGCGATGGGTCTGCAGATCCGGATGCCGAGCAACACATCCGCGAGACCCTGGGCTCCTGGGCCGATGCCTGGAGCCGCGGCGACGCGGGCGCCCATCTGGCCCACTACGCGGCGGGATTCACCCCGGGCGATGGCCGCGACCGGACAGACTGGATGGCGAGTCGTCGTGAACGGATCCGCGAGGGGCAGGTCACTTCGGTCGATATCGGCAACCTGGCGGTCAACGTCGACGGTCGCACGGCCAGTGCACGCTTCACCCAGACCGTGCGGGCAGGCGGCGCACGCGAGGTGACGCGCAAGACCATGACCCTCTCCCTCGACAGCGGACACTGGCAGATCACCGGCGAGACCGAAAAGACACGCTAGGGCCGTTTCGGTCGGCCCCTCGGTTGCAGGGCTCCCCGGTTGGGCGGATCATCCCGGGGACATCGCGCAACGGACACCCGATGACGCCCTTCAGCCGCCGCCTGTTGCTGGCTGCCATTCCCGTCGCCCTGTTGGCGGCAGGCACTGCCTGGCTGGTGCGCCCCAAGCCCATACCGGTTCGCACCGCCACCGTCGGCGAAGGCCTCGTCGATGCGACGATCGCCAACACCCGCGCCGGCGAGGTGGAGTCGTGCCGGCGCGCCAAGCTGTCCACGATTGCAGGCGGTCGGATCGAACGCATCGAGGTCTCCGAAGGCGATCAGGTCGTCGAGGGACAGCTGCTCATGACCCTCTGGTCCGAGGATCAGGCGGCCCAGCTGGCGGTCGAGCGGGCGGGGCTCGACAGTGCGCGCAAGCGCGTCGGCGAAGCCTGCACCCAGGCCGCGAACGCAGCCGACGAAGCGAAGCGACAGAGCGCCCTGCTCGCCAAGGGCTTCGTCTCCGCATCGCGCGAGGAGCAGGCGCGCGCCGACGCCGCCGCACGCCAGGCGGCCTGCGCGACGGCCCGGGCCGAGGTCCGGGCGGCGGAAGCCCGCGTGGCCGCCCGCGAGACAGACCAGCGCCGGACCCGACTGGTTGCGCCGTTTTCCGGCACGGTGGCCAAGATCACCGGCAAGCTTGGCGAATACACGACGCCCTCGCCCCCGGGCATCGCCATGCCGCCGGCCATCGACCTGATCGATCGCAGCTGCCTGTACGTCAAGGCGCCCATGGACGAGGTCGATGCGCCCCGCATCGCCGCCGGACAGGCCGCTACCATCTCGCTCGACGCCATGCCCGGGCGCAGCTTTCCCGCCCGTGTAAAACGCATCGCTCCCTATGTCGCGGCCATCGAGAAGCAGGCACGCACGGTGGACATCGAGGTTGAATTCGCGCACCCGGCGGACGCCGAGGGACTGCTGGTGGGCTATAGCGCCGACGTGGAGATCCTGCTCGATCGTCGGGAAGGCGTGCTGCGCCTGCCGACCGCCGCGATTCGCGAGGGTGACCGGGTTCTGGTGCTGAACGCCGCCGGGGTCCTCGAAGAGCGAACGATTCAGACCGGCCTTGCCAACTGGGAATTCACGGAGGTCCGGGCGGGCCTGGCGGCGGGCGAGGTGGTCGTGACCTCGCTGGAGCGGGAGGGCGTGGTGGCCGGCCAGCGCGCCGTCGCCGAGCCTTCCAGCCCCTGACGCGGGCCGCTCGGGATCGCCATGGCGCAGGTCGAGTTGGACGGGATTGACCGCATCTTTCATCTTGGAGACGCCACGGTCCATGCCCTGCGCGCCGTGACCCTGTCGATCGAGGCCGGCGAGTATGTGGCCGTGATGGGCCCCTCCGGCTCGGGCAAGTCGACCCTGCTCAACCTGCTCGGCCTGCTGGATCCGCCCGACGCCGGCGTCTATCGGCTCGAAGGGCGCGACGTCACCTCCCTCGACCCCGACCAGCAGGCCGAGGTCCGCAGCCGCCGGATCGGCTTCGTGTTCCAGAGCTTCCACCTCGTGCCGAGACTGAGCGCCGCCGAGAACATCGCCCTGCCAATGACCCTCGCCGGCATCCATCCGGACGAACGCGCCGAGCGCGTGCGACGCGCCCTGTCGGACTTCGGCCTCGATCAACGGGCGGATCACCGCCCCGACCAGCTCTCGGGCGGCCAGCGGCAGCGGGTGGCGATCGCCCGGGCGACCATCATGCAGCCGGCGCTGCTGCTGGCCGACGAACCCACCGGCAACTTGGACCGGGCCACCGGCCTGGAGGTCACGCGCCTGCTCGAGGCGTTGAACGCCCGCGGCACCACGCTCATTGTCGTGACCCACGACCCGGCCATGGGCCAGCGCGCGCGGCGCCAGCTGGGGATGGAGGATGGTGCCATTTTCAGTGACACCCGCGGAGCCCCCCCGTGAGGCTGGCGGACACCCTGCGCTTCGCCGCCGGCGCGGCCCTCGGGGCGCCGCTGCGGACCGCCCTGATGGCCCTGGCAATGGCCATCGGCGTTGCTGCCGTGGTGCTCCTCACGGCCCTCGGCGACGGCGCGCGCCGCTACGTGATCGGTGAGTTCAACGCGCTCGGCACCCACCTCGTCATCGTCCTGCCGGGGCGCACGGAGACGGGCGGCCTGGGCATCGGTGGGCTGGCCTCATCCACGACGCGCGACCTGACCCTCGACGACGCCGAAGCCCTGCTGCGGGCTCCGGGTGTCGTCCGCATCGCCCCGCTGGTGGTCGGCGACGCGGAGATCTCGACCGCCGGGCGGCTGAGGTCTGTCTATGTGGTGGGCACCCACGCGGATTTCCGCGAAGTGCGACAGGTGCATGTGGCGCAGGGCCAGTTCCTGCCCGACGAGGGGCTCCATCACGGAGGCAACTGGGCCGTGCTGGGCGCCACCTTGCGCGAACAGATGTTCGGGTCCTCACCCGCCCTGGGTGCCCTGCTCCGCATCGGCGACCGTCGCTTCCGGGTCATCGGGGTGCTCGAAGCCTCGGGCCAAGGCCTCGGCATGGACATGGACGAGCTGGTGCTGATCCCGGTTTCGGTGGCGCAGGCGATGTTCGATACCCAGTCCCTGTTCCGGATTCTGGTCGAAGCCCGCGACCGCGATGCCATTGCGGGTGTCAAGCAGGCGGTCGAACGGATCCTGCAGGCCCGCCATGACGGCGAGCGCGACGTGACCCTGCTGACCCAGGATGCCGTGCTCGGCACCTTCGACCGCATCCTGTCCGCGCTCACGCTGGGCGTCGCGGGGATTGCGGCCATCAGCCTGGCCGTCGCCGGCATCCTCGTGATGAACGTGATGCTGGTGGCAGTTGCCCAAAGGACCGGGGAGATCGGGCTGCTCAAGGCCCTCGGCGCCAGCAGCGGCACCATCCGCAGCGCCTTCCTGGTCGAAGCCGGCCTGCTGTCGCTGGCCGGCGGACTTGCCGGCCTGTTCCTCGGCTATCTGGGCGCCGCCGCTCTGCGCATCGCCCTCCCCGACCTGCCAGCCGAGCCGCCCGCCTGGGCCGTGCTCGCCGGGCTCGGCACGGCCATCGTCACGGGCACCGTGTTCGGTGTATTACCGGCCCGGCGGGCGGCGCGCCTCGACCCGGTGGACGCCCTGTCGCGCAAGTCGTGAGCATGCGCGCCACCGACCTCGTCGCCCTCACCCTGCGTGCCCTGTCCGCCCACCCGCTGCGCAGCTTCCTGACCCTGCTGGGCATTGCGGTCGGTGTCACGGCCGTCATCCTGCTGACAGCCATCGGTGAAGGCATTCACCAGTTCGTGCTGCGCGAGTTCACCCAGTTCGGCACCAACGTGATCCAGGTCGTGCCGGGCAAGACGGCCGCCCGGGGAGGCCCCCCGGGCCTGCCGACCACCGCCCGCCCACTCACCCTGGACGACGCGGTCGCCCTCGAACGCCTGCCGGGCGTGACCGCGGTCAGTCCCATCGTCTCCGCCAATTCGGAGGTCGAGGCCCAGGGGCGGGTCCGTCGCAGCGCCGTCTATGGCGTCGGGCCCGCCATGACCGCGGTGTTCGCCATGCGCGTGCGGAGCGGTCGCTTCCTGCCCGCCGATGACGTGCAGCAGGCCCGGGGGCTGGCCGTCCTCGGCGCCACGCTCAAGCGGGAACTGTTCGGACAGGGCAGTGCCCTGGGCGAACGCATCCGGATCGCCGGCGAGCGCTTCCGGGTGATCGGTGTCATGGAGCCCAAGGGCCAGTTCCTCGGCACCGACCTGGACGACTCGGTCTTCATCCCCGCCAGCCGGTCGCTCGCGATGCTCAATCGGGAGGGGCTGATGGAGATCAACCTGGCTTACCAGCAAGGGCTCGCAGCGGCCGGGATGGCGGATGCCGTGCGGGCGCGCCTGAGCGAACGGCATGGACGGGAAGACTTCACGATCACGACCCAGGAGGACATGCTGCGCAGCCTGTCCAAGATCCTCGACGTCCTCACGACCGCCGTGGCGGCTCTGGGGGGCATTTCCCTGCTGGTGGGCGGGGTGGGGATCGTCACCATCATGACGATCGCCGTCGCCGAGCGGACGGCGGAGATCGGGCTGCTGGTCGCGCTGGGTGCCCGCCGGGCGACCATTCTGGCGCTCTTCCTGGCAGAGGCGGTGCTGCTATCGACGCTGGGCGGCCTGCTCGGCCTCGCCATCGGCGGCGGCATGGCGACCGTAGCGCGCATTGCAGCGCCGGCCCTGCCGGTTGCGGCCCCCTGGCGTTACGTGGTGGTGGCGTTCGCCGTTTCGATCCTGATCGGGCTGGTGGCCGGGGTCCTGCCGGCACGAAGGGCCGCGCAGCTGGACCCCGTCGATGCGCTTCGAAGCGAGTAGGCCCTGCCCCAGGCTAGCGCGACATCTTGATGAGGCGTCCCGCCATGTCCTGCAGCGGGCGGGCATTCATCGGATGGAGGCGCGAAAAGATCGAGATCTGATCGACAGACACCTGCACCGGCTGCCGCATCACCATCCACATCACGCCTTCCGTGCAGGGCGGCGTGGTCAGCGAACCCATGAAGGTCGCGTAGCGCCGATCGACCGGCAGCAGGTCGTTCGGGTCGATGGCGATCTCCGGGGCGTAGCTGGCGCGCTGCTCGAGCGGCAGGTTGTTCCAGAGCGTCTGCACGATCGGGTGCGCCGTGCCGCGCTCCAGCATCACCGACACCACCGCCAGCCGGCCGTCGAGGTCCTGATGCACCAGATGGACCTCCATGTCGTAGCCACGACCGCCGATCCGGAATTCGGAAGGCCGGTGGAAGTGGAACTGGATCAGGTCGTAAACCCGCCCCATGACGCGGATCGTGCTGCCCGTTCCGACATTGACCTGAACGGTGTGGCCGTTATCGACGATGCGGAAGTAGCTCGGCAGATAGTTGAATTCGATCGGTTCCAGGTCCACCCGGATGCCATCGTTGATATCGATCGGGGACTGGCGGTTGCCGTTTTCGCAGGTGGCGAACTCCGGCTTCAGCTTGCCCCAGTTGTCGGGTCCGCCCACCCCGCTGTAATCCCAGTGGATGTGCGAGAGATCCGGCGCGGCGTCCTTTTCGGGGGCCCGCCGCGAGGCCGCGCCCGTGCGCACCGGCTGGGCGCTGCTGGGTGCCGCGCGGGCCAGCACGAGCTTGGGTTTGGGGGCCTCGTGCGCGACGGCCGTTTCGTGTTTTACCGGCGCCTCATGCCGGGTGGTCGCCTCCCGGGCAGCGGGTTCGCCGTGACCTTTGTCGGCGGCCGTTGCCTGCGCCGGCGCGTGGTCGGCGGTGGCGTGGGTGGACGCCGCCGGCTTCGCTGGCGCCTTCGCGTGCGATCCGCCATGGTCCGGCGCGGCGTGATCCTGGGTCTCGGATGTCCTGCGGGCCGAGGCATGCTCGAGGGCGGACAGGCGGGCCTGGACCGCCGCCTCCTTCTCGGCCGCCGTCAGGGGACGGACGAAGTGGGGCAGGATGCTGCGTTGGGCTTCCGGCTCGGCGGGGCGGTCGGCCGCCTCGGGGGCGTCCACGGGCATGGGCTCTGCCTCGGCCATCTGGGGTGGTGCCGCTGCCGGCTTGTCCGCGTGGGGCTCGGGCTTGGCTTCCGCCTGCTGGGCGGCCTCGGACGCCGCCTCCGCCAGCTGGGCCAGCTGAGTGGCGTTGGGCGGCTGGCAGACCTCGCGGAACAGACGCTCGTCCACGCTACCGGGCGCCACCTGGATCACCTTCGGGTCAACAACGCGTTCTTCGCGGATCAGGTGCTGCTCCGCATCCAGGTACACCCGCTTGATGGTGGAGAAGGTGCCCTGGCGGCAGTCGTAGCGATTGAGCGCCTTCACGCTCTTGTACCCTGCCTGGGCCACCTCCTCGTCCTTCAGCACGATGCGGCCCCAGGCCACCTTGGTGCCCGGGTCCGACTGGAGGATGCTGGCCCTGTCGATCTCGACGCGGCGGTTCATGCCAGCCACGACCTCCACCCAGTCGGCCGCCAATGCGTTCCCGCCGGCGCCGAGGGCCACGAGCAGAGCCAAGAGGGTCGATCGCATACCGTTCTCCAACAACTGAATTTCGAGGATTCAGCGATTTTTTCGGCAATTGCCGTGGGGACTTGAGGCCGTCGACACCGATCCGGTACTGTTTCCGCCTCGCACCATGACGGAGTACTCGGAATGAACAGCGCCATCCCGCGCGTGGCGAGCATCGCCGGCGTCGACCCCAGCGGCGGCGCCGGACTGCTGGCCGACCTGAAGACCTTTTCGGCGCTGGGCGCCTACGGATGCGGGATCGTCACGGCCCTGACCGCCCAGAACACCTGCACGGTCACGGGCGTGCATGTGCCGCCGCAAGCCTTCCTGCGACAGCAGATCGACACGCTCCTGTCCGATGTGGCGCTGGATGCCGTCAAGCTCGGCATGCTCGCCGACGCACCGACCGTCGCGACGGTGGCCGAGCGTCTGGCCCACTTTGAGGTCGCCATCGTGGTCTGCGATCCGGTCATGGTGGCCAAGAGCGGTGATCACCTCCTGGCGGGCAGCGCGATCGCCATGCTGCGCGAGGCCCTGCTGCCGCGTACCTTCATGCTGACGCCCAACCTGCCGGAAGCGGGCGTGCTGCTCAGCCAGCGGGCGCCGGACACGGTCAAGGAGATGTACCGGGCCGCCGAGCGCCTGCGCGAGCTGCTGCCGCTGGGCGACGAGCGCTGGATCCTCCTGAAGGGCGGCCACCTGCCGGGCAGCGACCTGACCGACCTGCTGTTCGACGGCGACCGGATGATCGAAATGTCGTCACCGCGCATCGACACCCCCAATACCCACGGCACCGGGTGCACCCTGTCATCGGCGGTGGCGGCGCTGCTGCCTCGTTACGCGGGCGGCTTCCGGCCCGTCGAGGCGGCGGTGCGGCACGCCCGCGAGTACCTGACCCGTGCCATCGCCGCTTCGGGCCAGCTGCAGGTCGGGCACGGGCACGGGCCCGTGCATCACTTCCATGCCGCCTGGGCTAGGCCCGGAAGCTGAGCGGCTGCGCCCCTTGCGGCGCGCTATGGTCGATCGTGACGGTGCGGAAGCGCAGGTCGATCAGGGCGCGGCAGTAGTGCCCCTCGTGGCGCCAGCCCATGGCCACGCTGCTGTCGTTCGAGTACTCGAGTTCGAATCCGCCCGAGAAGGCGGGATGGGTGTGCCGAAGGCGCATCAGCGCGAGCAGCCGCTGAACCACGGGCGCCGCCACCGCAATGTTCGCCGCATCGAGCGTGTAGAAGTGGCGGTTGATGTCCCGCAGCTCGCCCGTCGAGTTCATCAGGGCCTCATCGTTCTGGCCGGCCAGCAGGCCCACGTAGTAGATCTGGGGGATACCGGGCGCAAAGAGCTGGATGGCGCGGGCGGCGATGTAGGCATCGTCGTCCCGCTTGAGGGCATCGTAGAAGGTGCAGGTCAGCTGATAGATCGCGCCGACGCTGTGCACATTGGCGGCCGAGCCCCGCAGAATCGGGTCGGCGCTGCGTTCGGACACGTTGGCGATCAGGGCCTCGATGGCGGCCGGGGGCAGAATCCCCTCCACATCCGGGATGCAGATGCCGTCGTGCGTGTCGAGCACCGTGACCTGCTGCCGGGGACACATCCTCAACCACCCCTTGAGGTAGCGGCTGTCCGCGTCCAGCAGTGAATAGAGGACCAGGGGCGGCAGGGCGAAGGCGTAGCACCACATCCCCCGGTCGGCGATGGCGTACTGCCAGCTCGGGTGGTCGTGAACCTCGGGCAGGACCTCCGCCGCGTATTCGGCGGATTTGTCCCGAAACCACTCGAGGACCTCCCAGACCCGGGGCTCGACCAGAAAGCAGCTGGTGCCGATCTGCTTGGTGGTGTAGCCGAAGGCATCCAGCCGGAAGAGCTTGACCCCCCGTTCGGTCATGAAGCGGAGATTGTCGTCCATGAGGGCGAAGGTCGCTTCCGACCGATAGTCCAGATCGACCTGGTGCTCGGTGAAGGTGCACCACACGCGGCCTGTCCGGCCGTCCGCAAAGCGCACTTCGCGGAATGGCTCCTTCTCCTTTCGGATATGGATCTTGGCCAGATCGTCACTGGTGATCTCCCCCAGCGCGTCCACATCGATGAACAGACCCGCATGGGGAGACGCCCTCCCCCGTGCGACGTAATCCAGAAACTCCGGCGACGCGTCGGCGATGTGGTTCAGCACCAGGTCGAGACACAGGTCGAAGCGCTGGGCCAGTCGCTCGATATCGTCCCAGTCCCCGAATCGGGCATCGATCTGCTGGTGCGACAGGGGGGAGAAGCCACCGTCTGCATTGGATGGAAAGGGCGGCAGGAGGTGAAGTCCGCCGATGGCGTCACCCACGGGCCCTGACAGGAACTGGGCCAGGTCCTTCAAATCCTTGCCGATCCGGTCCGGATAGACGATCAACTGCACGGAGGGTCGCAAGGGCATGGCGGGCTCCCGGTGTCGATGGCAGATCCAGCGGGGCAACCCGCTTCAGCATATTACTATCCTACCAATACATCGTTCTGCGTCGCGTACTCCGGCAGGGGCGATCCGCCCGGCCGGAGCGCGGTTTACACCGCAGGCGACGCAGCGTAATCTGCGCCCATTGCTAGGGGTGCTGGCGGGGCTTTACCGCCGGCTGAGAGAGACCCTTCGAACCTGTACGGGTAATGCCAACGCAGGGAAGCGCGTCGCACCGCTCCTTGTCCGCCCGTCCCTCGACAAGGAGAAACCATGAACGCCACCGACAAATTCGTAGCCGCC
>JAGRFX010000456.1 GCA_020445805.1 Rhodocyclaceae bacterium | reverse complement strand
CGCCGGTCGGTCAACTCGAGAATGAGGGCGAGTCCGATCCCCAGCAGCAAGCCAAGGCAGGTGGCGACAGCCACGTTCAGCACCAGCCGCGGCCGCGACGGATCGAGCGGCGCGACAGCCGGCGTCAGCACCGCCACGTTGCCCTGCTGGTTCTCGCTCTCGAGGCTGGTCTGCGCCAGGCGCTGGGTCACCAGATCGTATGCCCGCTGGGCGTTCTCGACGTCGCGCTGCAGGACGGAGATCTCGTCGCGGTGGCTCTTGAGTTCGAGCACCCGCGCCTTTTGCTTGTCGAGCGCCGCGCGGATTTCCACCTCGCGCTGGTCATTGACGCGGGTCGTGGTGCCGAGGGAGCTGGCCACGCGCTGAACCTCGGTGGCGATGCGCGTCCGCAGGTTGTCGATCTCGGCCCGGACGCTCGCCAGTTCGGGGTGGTTGCGCCCCAGGCGGGCGGCAAGCTGGTCCCGCATGCCCTCCTGACGCGTCAGATCGGCCTTCAGACTCTGGATCAGGCCATTCTGCATGACCTCGGGCAGGGTCTCGGCTGCGCCGGTTTGCGCCTGCCGCGAGCGGCTGTCCACCCGCTGCGCCTGGACGGCCAGCAACTGGCTCGAGAGTTCTTGCAGCTTCGCGCTCTCGACATCGAGGCGCTCGTCCGCCGCGACGATGCCGTACTCCCGCTGGTAGGCTGAAAGGCGGCTCTGGGCCTGCTCGAGATCC
>JAGRFX010000455.1 GCA_020445805.1 Rhodocyclaceae bacterium | reverse complement strand
GAGGGGTGGAGCAGGATTGAGGCGCTGGTGAAGACTTGGATGTGTCTGACCTGGTTGCCGAAATGAAGAAGGCCGTGGATGAAGCGGTCGCTGGCGACATGAAGCGGGTCGAGCGAATGCTGACCAACCAACTGATGACCCTGGACGCCATCTTCAACAACATGGCGCAGCGGTCGCACCGGCAAGACACTTTCAAGGGCATCGAGGTGCTGATGCGCCTGGCGCTGAAGGCACAAGCGCAGGCCAGATCGACGGCTGAGGCGCTGGCGGTCATCAAGAACCCCAAGCCCTACATCCGGCAAGCCAACAATGCCCACGGCCATCAGCAAGTCAACAACGGCACGAATCCTGAGCAGTACGCGCAGGCGCACACACACGCGGGCAGTTTTCAAACCGAGCCAAACAAACTATTGGGGGTCGCCTCAGAAAACGGAAAATAAAGCACGCTAAGCCGGTTGCAACGGTCGTAGCGGCCTGAACTTGCCCGCGCCGATCTTGGCGCTGCTGCGCCAGAGGTAATCGCCGGTCAGGTTGATGTGTTCCCAGCCGAGCGGCGACAGGTATTGCAATAGCGCGTCATCGACAGCATGCCCGTTGCCACGCAACGCATGTGCTGCGCGCTCCAGATAGACCGTGTTCCACAACACGACGGCCGCCGTCACCAGGTTGAGGCCGCTGGCCCGGTAGCGCTGCTGCTCGAAGCTGCGGTCGCGGATTTCGCCCAGACGGTTGAAGAATACGGCGCGGGCCA
>JAGRFX010000454.1 GCA_020445805.1 Rhodocyclaceae bacterium | reverse complement strand
GGGCCGGGAAGATGTGGCGTTCCTCGTCGTCGTGGTGCAGCGGCGCGGCGATGTCGAAGTAGCGCAGCACGTCGCGGGCTGCGTCCTGCGCCTGTCCGTCGGCCCCGTGGATGGCCAGGTGGTCCTGCAGGCGGCGCAGCAGGTCCAGGCTGCGCTGCACGCGGTCGTGGCAGGCGCTCAGCAACTCGAACGGCTGGTCGAATCCGGCACCGGGGGTGGGCATCAGCGGCGTGCTCATCGCTGCCCGAAGTGCATGCCGGCGAACAGGTCCTTCGCCTCGCGCGGCGCGCTGCGCCAGTACGGGGGCGGCGCAGTGACCTGGGCGCCCAGGGCCGCGGCGGCGTGCCAGGGCCAGCGCGGGTCGTAGAGCATGGCGCGCGCCAGGGCCACGGCGTCGGCGTCCCCGCTGGCGATGGCGGCTTCGGCCTGCGCCGGTTCGGTGATCAGGCCGACGCCGATCACCGGCAGCGGCACGGCCTGGCGCACGGCGCGCGCCAGCGGCAGCTGGTAGCCCGGGCCGAGCGGGATCTTCTGCGCCGGCGAGACGCCGCCGGAACTGACGTGCAGCGCCGCACAGCCGCGCCGGGCCAGTTCACGGCCGAAGTCGACGGTCTGCGCCAGGTCCCAGCCGCCGTCCACCCAGTCGGTGGCCGACACGCGCACCCACACCGGGACCGACACCGCGGCCTTGACCGCGTCGAACACCTCCAGCGGGAAGCGCATGCGGTTGGCGGGCGAGCCGCCGTAGGCGTCTTCGCGCGCATTGGCCAGTGGCGAGAGGAACTGGTGCAGCAGGTA
>JAGRFX010000453.1 GCA_020445805.1 Rhodocyclaceae bacterium | reverse complement strand
GGCCGAGGACGGCTATCGGCGCGACCTGCGCGCGGCGGCGCAGCTCGACACCGAGCGCAGCCAGTTCCTCGCGGGCTTGAGCCACGAGCTCCGCACCCCGCTCAACGCGATCCTCGGCTTCAGCCACCTGCTCGAGAGCGAGGACGACGGCCCCCTCAGCCCCAGCGCCCGCGAAGCGCTCGGCATGATCCGCACCAGCGGCGAGCACCTCAAATCGCTCATCGACGACATCCTCGAGCTGTCGCGCGTGTCGCGCCAGGCCCTGCACCGCGAGCGCGTGGATCTCGGGCAATTCGCAGCGGAGTTGCTGGACGAAATGCGCCAGGCCAATCCGGGGCGCCAGGTCGAGGCGGCGATCGCGCCCGACTGCGTGACTGAGGGCGACCCCAAGCTGCTGCGCATCCTGATGCAGAATCTGCTCGAAAACGCCTGGAAGTACTCCGCCCGGCAGGCGGAGGCCCGCATCGAGTTCGGCCAGGAACGGCTCGCCACGGGAGAGACGGCCTACTTCGTGCGCGACAATGGCGTGGGCTTCGACATGCAGTATGCCGACCGGCTGTTCACCCCCTTCCAACGCCTGCACAAGCCGGAGGAATTCGCCGGCAGCGGCATCGGCCTGGCCACCGTCGCGCGCATCGTGCATCGCCATGGCGGCCGCGTATGGGCGGAATCCGTGCCCGGACAGGGCGCTACCCTGCGTTTCACCCTGGGGCATGGCGTCACTTTCTGATAAGGTGTGCCATGACATGCAGATTTCCTGCGTGCGGCAAGATCTGCCGTTGAAGGCGATATCGACATGCG
>JAGRFX010000452.1 GCA_020445805.1 Rhodocyclaceae bacterium | reverse complement strand
CTCCTGCGCGTTCCTCACCCCGATCGGTCACAAGAACAACACCATCATCATGGGTCCCGGCGGTTACCGTTTCGGCGATTACTGGCGTATGGGGCTGCCGCTCGAAATCGTGGTCGTAGTGGTGTCGGTACCGATGATCCTGATCGTCTGGCCGATGTGAGGCCCCCTTCCGGTGTGCCTCGAACAGAGCAGATCGGATCAAACGGGGTCGATCGCAACGCCACACCAGTGCACGCTTCGCGTTATACTGCGTTTCGCTCGTTCTCGAATCATCCAGTCATCGGGGAGTAGCCGCCCTGCGCCCGCAGGGGTCCGTGTCAACATGCTTGGTCCAGTCGACCATGGCGCGGACAGCGATTTCGCCTGGCAAGACCTTTGACCGCACTGCCTCTGCTCGGGCCGGGGTGGCGTGTGGTCGTAGGTGTGTTGCCGGCCCGCGGAGTGCTCTCTTGGAAGCTTTCCTGGTCTCTACCGGCGCCGTGGCCCTCGGCGAAATCGGCGACAAGACCCAGCTGCTGGCCATGGTGCTGGCGGCCCGATTCCGCCGCCCCGTTCCCATCATCCTCGCGATCCTCGTCGCAACGCTCGCCAACCATGCGCTGGCCGGTGCGTTCGGCGAGTGGGTGGCGCACACCCTGGGTGCGGACACGCTGCGCTGGCTGGTCGGCGTGTCTTTCGTGGCGATGGCATTTTGGATACTCATCCCCGACAAAGCCGACGAGGATCCGGTCGGTGGCCTGCCCGCGCTGGGCGTCTTCGGCACCACCGCGGTGGCATTCTTCATCGCCGAGATGGGGGACAAG
>JAGRFX010000451.1 GCA_020445805.1 Rhodocyclaceae bacterium | reverse complement strand
CAAGGCCGAGCGCGAGATGATCGCGGTCGCCGTGTCCAGCCAGAACCACTGCCACTACTGCCTGACCGCTCATGGCGCCGGCCTGCGCCAGTTGACCGGTAATCCGCAGCTGGCCGAGGAAATTGCCATGAACTACCGCATCGCCGACGTCACGCCGCGCCAGCGTGCCATGCTCGATTTCGTCGTCAAGATGACCAACGAGCCCGACGCCGTCGGTGAGGCCGACCGTCAGAGCTTGCGCGATGCCGGTTTCGACGACCGCACTATTTTCGACATCGCTTCCCTTGCCGGCTTCTACAACATGACCAACCGCGTCTCGACCGCGACCGGCATGAAGCCCAACCCGGAATATCATGCCATGGCGCGGTGACGACGACACAGCGTCGTCAAAATTCATCGTTAATTGCCGATTGAAATGTCATCGGTCATGCCTAAGTCAGTCAGGCCCCGTGCAACTCGCTTTCCGAGGAACCCATGACCGCGTCTGAAAAAACCACGCTCGCAGACTTCCCCGTCACCACCCGCTGGCCGGCCAAGCACCCCGACCGCATCCAGCTCTACTCCTTTCCGACGCCGAACGGCATCAAGGTGTCGGCAATGCTGGAGGAAACCGGTCTGCCCTATGAGGCTCACACCGTGGCCTTTTCCACCAATGACCAGATGACGCCGGAATTCATCTCGCTGTCACCCAACAACAAGATCCCGGCCATCATCGATCCGAACGGCCCCGGTGGCCGCCCGCTCGCACTGTTCGAATCGGGCGCGATCCTGATCTATCTCGCCGACAAGACCGGCCAGTTCATCCCTGCCGACGCCCACGGTCGCTATGAAACGCTGCAA
>JAGRFX010000450.1 GCA_020445805.1 Rhodocyclaceae bacterium | reverse complement strand
CGCCGGCTTCTACCTCAACGAGCTCATGTCGACCTTCGACGGCTCGCGCGTGCCCCACCTCGCCCGCAAGTACCTGCAAGCCAAAGCCGAGATGGAAGAGGGCAAGCCCGAGGCCATGGTCGTATTCTGGAACTCCACTGTCGGCGAACCCTGGGAATACAAAGGCGAGTTGCCCGAAGAGGACGAACTCCGCGCCCGCGCCCTCGACTACGCCGAATGGACCACCCCCGCCGGCGGCCTCGTGCCCGTCCTCTCCGTCGACGTCCAGCACGACCGCCTCGCCGTCACCTGCTGGACCATCGGCCGCGGCGAGGAGATGTGGCTCGCCTACTGGGGCGAAGTCTCCGGCCTCACCGTCGTGCCAGGGCAGGGCGCCTGGATCGAGCTCGAAGCCCTCATCACCCGCAGCGTGCGCCACGCCACGGGCGCCGCGCTCCCCATCGCCGCCGTCGGCATCGACTGCTCCGACGGCCAGACGTCCGACGCCGCCTACGCCTTCGTCCGCAAGCACAACCGCCCCGGCCGCCCCGTGCTTGCCCTCAAGGGCGCCAGCGACGACGAAGGCAAGATCGAAGTCTGGACGCGCCCCAAAGCCATCGACCCCAACCGCACCGCCACCAAGGCATCCCGCTACGGCGTGCAGATGAACATCGTCGGCGCCGCCAAGGCCAAGGACACCATCCTCGGCTGGGCGCAAGAGGGCGGCCGCGTCCGCCTCACCGGCGAAGGTCCGGGCCGCATGCACTGGTACAGCACCGTGCGCCCCGACTTCTACGAGCAGCTCCTCGGCGAACTCAAAGTTCCCAGCCGCGCCAACCCCTACAAGCGCGTCTGGAAGCGC
>JAGRFX010000449.1 GCA_020445805.1 Rhodocyclaceae bacterium | reverse complement strand
CTGGGCATGCCAGGCGCCTGCGCAGCCGCTGGATTGGCGCGCGCTGCAGCGGGACTGAGTACCATGGCGGCCATGCGCCTGCAGCCGCACGAACGCACCACGATCCGCGAACTCGGCCTGCGTCACTTCGGTGTCGTGCCCCGGTTGTTCGGGTCGCGCCTGGACGAGTCCCGAGGTGGCGGTGACATCGACCTGCTGATCGTCACCACGCTGCCGGCCGCCGACGCCGCGCGCAAACGGCTGGACCTGCTGGCCGATCTGTGGATCGCGCTGGGCGAACGCAAGGTCGACATCCTGCTGGACGATGGCCGCGTCGATGCCCCGGTGTACCGTCGGGCGCGGGAAGAGGCGGTGGCGGTGTGAAGCAAGGGCTGACGTGACGCAACCGCTGGGCGAAGCGCTGGCGCAGTGCCGCCGACACGCCGATGTGCTGGCGAAGGCGCGTGCCGACCTGCCGGAACGATTTGACGCGGTGCACGTACAGTCGCCGTCCGACGCCTTGGTGCGCGCCGGCGATCAGTTCGTGCTGCGCTTCATCAAGCTCCAGGACACTTTGGGCGAGCAGGTGTTGCGGCCCTTCACCGCGGAGGTCTTGGGCGAGCCAGTGACCGACCTGCCGCTGATCGACGTGCTCAACCGCCTGGAGCGGTTTGGCTACTTGCGGCTGCGCGACTGGGCACGCTGGCGCGCGCTGCGCAATGCGCTGACACACGAGTACCCGGACAGGCCAGACCTGCGCGTGGCCGTGCTGAACGACGCACTGGACGCCGCAGACGGTCTCGCCGGCCTGCTCGCGCGGCTGGAAAGTCGCTGGAACACGTCGGAGGCAGGCGGGGCGCCGACCTGACTGGGCTCGCCAGCCTCAGCCCCCAGCCGCCACCCAGTGCCCCGACTTCCCGCCCTGCTTCTCCAGCAGCCG
>JAGRFX010000448.1 GCA_020445805.1 Rhodocyclaceae bacterium | reverse complement strand
TTTCCTGACCCCGGATGTGGTCGGCGTCGAACTGGTCGGGCGTCTGCGCGAAGGGGTCACGGCGACCGACCTGGTGCTGACGGTGACCGAGCTCTTGCGCCGCCAGAAGGTGGTCGGGACATTTGTCGAGTATTTCGGCGAGGGCGCCAGTACGCTGAGCGTTACCGACCGCGCGACGCTGGCCAACATGGCCCCCGAGTACGGCGCGACGATGGGCTTCTTTCCGGTTGACCAGAAGACGGTCAGCTATCTGCGCACGACCGGCCACAGCGATGCCGACTGTGAGCTGTTCGAGGCCTATTTCCGTGCGCAGGGTCTGTTCGGCATTCCACGCGCCGGCCAGATCGACTATTCGCGTAACGTGCGTCTCGACCTGAGCAGCATCGTTCCGTCGCTGGCTGGGCCGAAACGGCCGCAGGATCGCATCGCTCTGCCCGAGATGGCCAGCCGGTTCAACGAGCTGTTCGGCGCAGCGGAAGCCGATGACGGTTTCGCCCGCCCGCCCGAAACGCTCACGCAACGCTATCCGACGGAACGGTCCGGGGTCGATCTCGGCAATGGCGACGTGCTGATCGCCGCGATAACCTCGTGCACCAACACCAGCAACCCGGTCGTGATGATCGCCGCCGGTCTGCTGGCCAGGAAGGCCGTCGCCCGTGGCCTGAAGGTGCAGCCGCACATCAAGACCTCGCTGGCGCCCGGCTCGCGCGTGGTGACCGATTACCTGGAGAAGGCCGGCCTGCTGGCGCCGCTCGCCGAACTCGGCTTCGCGCTTGCCGGCTACGGCTGCACGACCTGCATCGGCAACGCCGGCGACCTCGACCCGGCGTTCAACAAGGCAATCAGCGAAAACCAGCTGGTCGCCGCCGCCGTGCTTTCCGGCAACCGCAACTTCGAGGCGCGAATCCACCCCAACCTGCGCGCCAATTACCTCGCTTCGCCGCCGCTGGTGGTGGCCTTCGCCATCGCCGGAAGGGTGAACATCGACCTCGACAGCGACCCGCTGGGTGTCGGTGACGACGGCCAGCCGGTCTTGCTGCGCGACG
>JAGRFX010000043.1 GCA_020445805.1 Rhodocyclaceae bacterium | reverse complement strand
AGAAGGCGCTGGGCGAGATCATGGCGCGCACGGGCGCCCAGAGCGGCGACCTGATCTTCTTCGGCGCCGACAAGACCAAGGTGGTCAATGACGCCCTCGGGGCCCTGCGGAGCAAGATTGGCCACGAAAAGGGCTTCCTGACCGGCGAACGGTGGGCCCCGGTCTGGATCATCGATTTCCCGATGTTCGAGTACGACGAGGAAGACAAGCGCTGGGTGGCCTGCCACCACCCCTTCACGAGCCCCAAGGACGATCACCTGGAATGGCTGTCGTCCGACCCGGGCAAGTGTCTCGCCAAGGCCTATGACCTGGCGCTCAATGGCTGGGAGATCGGTGGAGGTTCGGTCCGTATCCATCGCGCCGACGTCCAGGAGAAAGTCTTTGCCGCGCTCGGGATCGGTGAGCAAGAGGCGCAGGTCAAGTTCGGCTTCCTGCTCGACGCGCTGCGCTTCGGCGCGCCCCCGCACGGCGGGCTGGCCTTCGGCCTCGACCGGATCGTCACGCTGATGACCGGTGCTGAATCGATCCGCGACGTGATCGCCTTCCCGAAAACTCAGCGGGCCCAGTGCCTGCTGACCGACGCCCCGTCCGGCGTCGACGAGCGGCAGTTGCGCGACCTCCACATCCGCCTGCGGCAGAAGGCAGGGACCGAGGTGCAGGTCGACAAGAGCTGACGAGCGTACGTCACACGCCTTAACCCCGGGGCACTCAAGAAAGGTCGCGCGACGCCGATGTTCTCGGCAGCGCGACCTTTTCCATTCTATTCATATCCGATCCAGCCCAAGTGACGACCCGCCCGGAGAACATATCCTCGCTGATTATCGAGGCACAGCCCGGCATGCGCAGCCAGCTGCGCAACATGCTGTCGATCTCGGGCATGAACAAGGTCCAGTTCGCCGTGTCGGCGGGCGTCGCGGTCCGCAAGCTCAAGGAAGCCCGCTTTGACCTGATCCTCTGCGAATACCATCTCGGCGACGGCCAGGACGGGCAGCACCTGCTGGAGGACTTGCGCCACCACGCCATCATCCCGCTCTCCACGCTCTTCATCATGGTGACCGGTGAGCGCCAGTACGAAAAGGTCGTGGGTGCAGCGGAGCTGGCGCCCAACGACTACATTCTCAAGCCCTTCGCTGCGGACACGCTGTACGAGCGGATCGAGCGTGCCCTGGCCAAGCGCGACGCCTTCCTCCCCGCCTACCGCCTGATGGAGATGGGCGACATCCCCGCGGCCATCGAGCAGTGCAGGCTGGGCCTCAAGAATCACCCGCAATGGCGCATTGATTTCCTGCGCCTGCAGGCCGAACTGCACGTGGCCGCAGGGCAGGCCGAGGAGGCTCAGCACATCTACGAGCAGGTCCTGGAGCTGCGCGCGGTCCCGTGGGCTCGGCTGGGCCTCGCGAAGACGCTGTTCATGATGAAGAAGTTCGACCAGGCCGAGGAGCATCTCGAGTCCCTCGTGGCCGAGAGCGAGATGTTCATCGACGCCTACGACTGGCTCGCACGGACACGGGAAGCGGCCGGCAAGCTCGAGCAGGCGCGGGCCATCCTGACGTCCGCCGCCTCGGTGTCTCCCAACCGGGTGAACCGGACGCGCCGGCTGGGTCAGCTGGCGATGGAACTGGGTGACGTGGAGGCCGCCGAGTCGCATTTCACCGAGGTCGTCCGCAAGGGCAAGTATTCCGATTTCCGCGATCCGGAGGACCACGTCCACCTGATCTCGGCCCAGCTCGGGCGCGGCGCCACGGCGGAGGCCGAAGCGAGCATCCGGGATCTCGAGAAGTCGATGGCCGGCATGCCCAAGACCAAGCTGTGCTCGGCCCTGTCGAGCGCCATGGTGCACACCCAGGCCGGCAACTCGGAGAAGGCCAAGGCCGCCCTGGACGAGCTGATGGCCGGGCGGCCGGACCTGGGCAACGTGTCCCAGAATCTCAAGCGGCAGCTCGCCGAGACCTGTTTCGCCCACAACATGGAAAACGAGGCCTCGGAGGTCGTGCTGGACATCATGCGCACCTCCAGCGACGAGCGCACGATGCAGGCGACGCGCAAGATGCTGGAGCAGCACGGCCGGGCAGAACTGGCCGATCGCCTCGAGACCAAGGTCCGCGAAGAAGTGCGTGACCTCGTCAGCGCGGGGGCCGCCAAGGCCCAGGCCGGCGACTACGACGGCGCCGTATCCGAGATGATGAACGCCGTGCGCAAGATGCCGGGGAACCCGCACGTCCTGTTCAATGCGGCGCTCGCGCTGCTGCGCCACATCGAGCACTGCGGCTACAACGAGCGCTTTGCGGAACAGGCGCGCCAGCTGATCGAGCGGGTACGCGTCCAGGACCCCTCCAATGCCAAACTGCCGGCGCTGACCGAGTTCATGCACGGACTCTTCCGCAAGTACGGCGTGCGCCCCGACCAGGCCTGATAGACTCTGGCGCTCCGATCCGATTGCGGAGTGCCTGCGTGAACCGATTGGCGCGCTTTCTTGCCGCCGGCCTCATCTGCCTGGCGACGCTTGCGGGCTGCGGCCAGGAGGCCGCGCCCCGCACGGAGTCGGCGGATCCTGCACCCCGGGCGCTGGCCACCTACCCGGGGCTGCCGTCCGAGGCCACCGAAACGCTGGCCCTCATCCAGCGCGGCGGCCCCTTCCCCTACCGCAAGGACGGCACGACCTTCCAGAACCGCGAAAACCGGCTTCCGGCCCGACCGCGCGGCTACTATCGCGAATACACGGTGCCGACACCCGGTGCCAGGGACCGGGGGGCCCGCCGCATCATCGCTGGCGGCTCGCCGCCAGAGGTTTTTTTCTACACCGCGGACCACTACCGCAGTTTTAGACGCATCGAGGTGCCGGAATGAGCCCCTGGCAGTCACCGCAAGCCATCCCGCCCTCCGGCGCGGGCATCACGCCCGAGGTGGCTGACCGCCTTGCCCGTGCGGCCCAGGCCGCAGGCCATCGGGTGGTTCGACTGGACCTGGGCAGCTGTCGAGACAAACCCGCCCTGCTCGCTGCTCTGGCGCGTGCCTTCGCCTTCCCGGACTGGTTCGGACACAACTGGGATGCGCTCGCTGACTCGCTGGGTGATCTCGCCTGGCTGCCGGCCCCGGGCTATCTGCTGCTGGTGAGTGGTTGCGCCACCCCCGCCACGGCCTGCCCGGACGACTGGCACAGCCTCGGCGAGATCCTCGACGAAACGGCCGACACCCTCGCCCAGGACGGTCGCGCCTGGGTCTGGCATCGGATCGAGCCGGCTCCGTGCTGAAGCGCCCCGAGTCGGTCCTGGTGGTCCTCCACCACGAGGATTGCTTCCTGATGCTGCGGCGCTGCGGACCCGAAGGCTTCTGGCAATCGGTGACGGGCAGCCTGGAAACTGAGGAGCTCCCGCGCAGCACCGCCCTGCGCGAAGTGTGGGAAGAGACCGGGATCGTGCTCGCCGACGCGCAATTGACGGACCTCAAGGTCCGCAACCGCTTCGTGATTCCCCCCCGCTGGCGCGGCCGCTTCGAGAACCATGCCAGCCACAACGAAGAGCACGTCTTCAGTGCCCAGCTCGCCTGCAGGCCGGAGGCCGTCCTGCGCGCCGACGAACATGAATCCGCCCGCTGGATGACGGCCGACGAGGCGCTGTCGTCGGCCTGGTCTTGGACCAATCGCGACGCCATCCGACTGGTGATCGCCGCGCGTCGCGCCGGCTGACCGCCGGAGCCGGCGCCTCGGGTCAGGCCAGCTCGAAGAGCGCGATGGACTCCACGTGCGAGGTCTGGGGGAACATGTTGGCAATGCCCGCCGAACGCAGCCGGTAGCCCTTCTGGTGCACCAGCACGGCGGCGTCCCGGGCCAGCGTCGCCGGATTGCATGAGACATAGACAATTCGCCCGGGACGGACCCGGCCGAGCGCCTTGACCACCGCGATGGCCCCTTCCCGCGGCGGATCGATGAGCCACTTGTCCTGGGGCCCCAGCGCATCGAGGCTGTCCTCGGTCGCCTCGAAGAGGTTCGCCTCGTAGAACGCGCACTGCGCCCCCAGACCATTGTCCTGTGCGTTGGCGCGGGCCCTTTCGACCAGCTCCGCACTTCCCTCCACGCCCACCACGGCTGCGCTGCGCCGCGCCATGGGCAGGCTGAAGTTCCCCAGGCCGCAGAACAGATCCACGATACGCTCCCCCGGCGCCGGGTCCAGCAACTGCATGGCCCTCCGGATGAGAAGGCGGTTCATGTCCGGATTCACCTGGGTGAAATCCGTGGGACGGAACCCGAGACGCAGGCCAAGTTCCGGCAGGCCATAGTGCAGCAGGGATTCCGCGTCCGCTCGCAGCGGCCGCGCCGTGTCGGGTCGCCCTGGCTGCAGCCACATCCGGATCCCATGCCGGTCCTCGAAGCTGCCGACCCGGGCAAGGTCATCGCTTGTCAGGGGTTCGAGGTGGCGCAGCACAAGGGCGGTCGAATCGTCGCCGACCGCGACCTCCACCTGCGGGATCCGGTCCGGGCGGGACAGCCCTGAAATCAGCGCCCGCAGGGGCTCCACGATTCGTGCCACGTGGGCGGGAAGCACATGACACACCTGCATGTCGGCCACATGGCTGCTGCGCCGCTCGTGAAAACCAACCAGCAGCCCGCCCTTGCTCGGCACGAGGCGGACCGTCAGGCGGGCCCGATGGCGATAGTGCCAGGCGGGACCCTGGATGGGAGGCAGGACCATTCCGGGCGCGACGCCCCCCAGGTGCCGCAAGGCGTCCTCGAGGACCCGCTGCTTGATGGCCGGCTGGGCAGCCGAATCGAGGTGCTGCATCGAGCAGCCGCCACAATGACCGAAGTGCGGACAGCGGGGCGGTACCCGCAGCGCGCTGCTGCGCAGCACCTGCAGGACGTCGCCGGTTTCGTAGCGGGGCTTCCGCCGCAACACCTCGTAGGTGACTTGTTCGCCGGGCAGACCGCCGTCGATGAACACGACCTTGCCCTCGGCGTGGCAAACGCCCCGTCCGTCGTGATCGAGGGATTCGATAATCGCGCCAGGCATCGTTCTTTTTCGATATCCGCTTCAGAAGGCACGCGATTTTACCGAAAACCCTTCATGAAGTACGCTTCGCGCACGGTTTTGCAGTCGTCCGGCAAGGGAGGCCGGCAGTAGCATGAGCGTCGATCATTTCGACTCCTTCGCGGCCTTTGATGCCTCGGTGATCGCCCTGCTGGGCCAGGCTTCGGACTCGATCCGGGTGTTCGACGTGGACCTCTCCATCGGCCCCCTGGCGGGTGCCCGGGCGGCCGAAATGCTATCGACGATGCTGCACCGCAACCCGAAAGCGGACGTCACCTTCCTGCTGCATCAGGTTCGCCATGTCGCGACCCAGTGCCCGCGCCTACTGAACATCTATCAGCGGCGCACGCACCAGATGAAGATCCTGCAGACCTCGCCCCGCCACCGCGATTTCATGCAGCCATTTCTGGTCGTCGATGGGCAGCACGTGGTCACGCGCTTCCACGCCGACCATGCGCGCGGCAAGCTGTGCCTCGATGCACCCAGCGAAGCCGCGCCCTTCCTGTTCCGCTTCGACGAGTTGCTCGAATCGGCGACCCCGGCCCCCGGCCTCACGGTGCTCAATATCTGACCGGTTCCGCTGCATGCCGCCGGCCACGCCGGCCGGCCCCCTGAGTCCCCCGCAAGTCCATCTGCCCCGCCCGGACCGGAACGCCCACACGCGCTTGCCGGAACCCGGCCCCAAAACGACAGCGGCCGGCCCAACGGCCAGCCGCTGCAGATGCCTGCCACCGCCTGGTGGCGTCAGCGAAGCTGCTCGTGCAGAACCGTCACGATGCGCTTGGCAGTCGGCGTCGTGACTTCGCCCCCTTCCAGCGACAGTACGCTGACGACGCTTTGTTCGCCCTCGCCGGCCACGCGGATGCGGAACCGGTCGCCGCCCTTGGGCTGGTCATCGCTCGAGCGCCAGAACGCCAGCTTCGAGAGGAATCCAGGCTTCTCGGCATTGTCGGCCTCGGGGTCTACGTAGCGAACGTAGTAGACGCCCTGCGAGCGGTCCCGGTCCTCGACCGTAAACCCGGTCCGGTCGAGGGCCAGGCCGACCCGGCGCCAGGCACGCTCGAAGGACTCGCTGACGATCAGCCGGCTGCCCGACTCGTTCGATTCGATGCGAGCCCGCTCAGGCGAATCCGGCGCAGCGGCGACGGCAGCCTGCGCCTTGCCCTCGTCCTGGCCGAGCTTCACCATCAGGCGCCGCAGCATCTCTGCTTCGAGTTCCGGATCGGCCGGGCGCGGTTGCCAGATCGTACGGTCCTGGGCCTCGTCCGGATAGATCTCGATCATGCCGCGGTGGCTGATGAAGATCTCGGTGGCACCCGCTTCACGCCCCGCCTCGAGACGCGTACGAAACTTATCCCGTTCCGGCGTCGAGTAGACGTTGTCGATGACCCGGCCGAGGGTATTGCGGATGAAGTCCTGGGGAATCTTCGCCCGGTCTTCGGCCCAGTCGGTTTCCATGATGCCGATGTTCGGCTCGTCCCGATTCAGCACGAAGCCGAGCTCGATCCAGAATTCACGGATTTTCGGCCACAGGGCATCCGGTACCGCCTGAACCACCAGCCAGCGCTGGCTGCCCGACCGCTCAATGTGCATGCGGGCCGGCTCCGAGGCCACGCTGACCACTTCGTTGCGCACGTCCGATGCGGCGCGGGCCGGCTCGGCCCGCTCCGAGGAATAGGTCGAAAAGGTGGCGCTGCCCTTGGGATCCACATCGGGCACGGCAAAGCGATCGCTGCCGGCGGGTGCCGTCAGATCCGGCGGCACCTCGAGGCTGGGGCCCGCCTCGCTGGCGCTCCGATAGTCGATGCCCCCCGTACCGGAGGAACTGAACGTGCAACCGCCCGACAGCAGGGCAATGGCCATGGCCGCAAGGACCTTGGCACGGAGGTTTTGCAAGCGAACACCCGCGATCACGATTCGATCCCTGCCTGGCGCATGGCGGCGCGCACACGTTCCTGACACGGCTCCGTCAGGGTGGTCAGCGGCAAGCGGATGCCGTCACCGATCAGGCCCATTTGCGCCACCGCCCACTTCACCGGAATCGGATTGGCTTCGCAGAACAGGTCCTTGTGGAGGGCCAGCAGGCGCTGGTTGATCGCCCGGGCCGTGAAAGCATCGCCGGCCCGCGCGGCCACGCACATCTCGTGCATCAGACGCGGCGCCACGTTGGCCGTGACGGAGATGGTCCCGTGTCCGCCGAGCAGAATGAAGACCATCGCGGTCATGTCGTCGCCGCTGTAGAGCCCGAAGCCCTCCGGCGCGCGCGCGACCAGGTCGCAGGCACGCTCGATGCTGCCTGTGGCGTCCTTGATGCCGACGATGTTCGGGATCTCGGCCAGGCGCAATGCCGTATCGTTGGCCAGGTCGGCTACCGTGCGACCCGGCACGTTGTAGAGGTACATCGGCAGGTCGACCGCCTCGGCGATCGTGCGGAAGTGACGATACAGGCCTTCCTGGCCGGGCTTGTTGTAATAGGGAACGACCGACAGCGTGGCGTCGGCCCCTGCCTGGGCTGCGAAACGCGACAACTCGATCGCCTCCGCGGTGGAATTCGCGCCGGTGCCGGCAATGACCGGGACGCGGCCGGCCGAGTGCTCGACCGTCGCGCGGATCAGCTCGCAGTGTTCATCCACGTTGACGGTGGGCGACTCGCCGGTCGTTCCGACGATCACGATACCGTCCGTACCTTCCGCCACGTGAAAGTCGATCAACGACCGCAGGCGGTCGAAATCCAGGCTGCCATCCTCGTGCATCGGCGTCACGATGGCCACAATCGAACCGGTAATCATCTGAATTCCAGAACCGAGAGGGAAAGCCGGAGATTGTACCTGATGAGTTCGGCGCTTTCAGTGCAGCGCAGGTCGGCGCCCCACCTGCCTGCCGCCCCGGGTACTCCGGCGATTTGGGAAGGCGCCCCGAAAAAGCAACGGCCCCGGACATGCCGGGGCCGCTCCAAGGCCGTCACCGGTGGCGCGCAGGCTAGAGATCAGCCAGGCACTTCACGTGCGCAACCGCGCTGCGCCCCAGGGCCGACAGGGCGTAGCCCCCTTCAAGGATCGAAACGATGCGTCGATCGCAGAACTCTGCCGCGATGCCCTTGAGCTGCTCGGTGGCCCACACGTAATCCGACTCGACCAGTCCCATCGAGCCCATGTCGTCTTCGTAGTGCGCGTCGAAACCGGCGGAGATGAAGAGCATCTGCGGCTTGTGCTGCCGCAGCGCCGGCAGCCACATGTCGCTCACGACCTGCCGGAATGCGTCGCCCCGCGTGCCGGCCGGCAAGGGCACGTTCACCATGTGCGGCGCGGGGTTGTCCGCGCCGCTGTACGGATAGAACGGATGCTGGAAGATGCTGGCCATCATGACCCGCGGGTCTTCCCGGAAGATGTCTTCCGTCCCGTTGCCGTGGTGAACGTCGAAATCGATCACCGCAACCCGCTCCAGACCGTGGGCCTCGAGGGCATGCAGCGCCGCGATGGCCACGTTGTTGAAGAAGCAGAAGCCCATCGCCTTGGCGCGCTCGGCGTGATGGCCCGGCGGGCGAACCGCGCAGAAGGCGTTCTCCACTTCGCGCCGGACCACCAGATCGGTCGCCAGGATGCCGGCGCCGGCCGAGCGCAGCGCCGCGGTCATGGTGCCCGGGCACATGGCAGTGTCCGGGTCCAGGTGGCGAATGCCATGCTCGGGCACGCTGGCGAGCAGCTCCTCGACATAGGCGCGCGGATGCGCCCGCGCGATCTGCGCGACCTCCGCATTGGGGGCGTCGTGGAACGACAGGTAAAGATCAAGTCCGGCCGCTATGAGCCGATCATTGATGGCAGACAGCCGGTCCGGGCACTCAGGATGATGTTCACCCATGTTGTGCAGCCAGCAGTCGCGATGCGTGATGAACGCGGTGGAAGTCATTTCCCCCCTTCCCTCCGGATGCGAAACCTTTTTGAATGGCGGCCTTCAGACCCTTCGCGGGGACCTGGATCGCCCTGGGATTCTTGTCAGATCATTATCCACTCAACCCAAGACAACGACAAACTGCGCCATGCAACCTGAGCGACTCAACAGCCTGATCCGGACGGCCAATGAAATCATCCTCGGCAAGGAACACCAGATTCGCCTGGCGATCGCCTGTCTGCTCGCCCGTGGCCACCTCCTGATCGAGGACATGCCGGGCGTCGGCAAGACCACGCTGGCCCATGCCCTCGCCTGTCTGCTCGGCCTCCGCTTCCAGCGCATCCAGTTCACGAGCGACCTGCTGCCCTCGGACATCCTGGGGGTCTCCGTCTTCGATCGCGAGCTGGGGGGCTTTCGCTTCCACCCCGGCCCGATCTTCGCGCAACTGATCCTGGCGGACGAGATCAACCGCGCCACGCCCAAGACCCAGAGCGCCCTGCTCGAGGCCATGGAGGAGGGCCAGATCACGGCCGACGGCGAGACAATGCCCTTGCCTGTCCCGTTCTTCGTGGTCGCCACCCAGAACCCGCAGACCCAGATCGGCACCTTTCCCCTGCCTGAAAGCCAGCTCGACCGCTTTCTGATGCGCATCTCGCTCGGATACCCCGACCGCGCGGCGGAGCGGGCGCTCCTGCTGGGCGAGGATCGCCGCCGCATGCTGGCGACGTGCCCGCCGGTCATGAGCGACAGCGACTTCGCCGACCTCCAGGGCGCCGTGACCGCCGTGCATGTCTCCGAGCGGCTCGCCGACTATGTCCAGGCGCTGCTCGCCGCGTCCCGGATGGCGACCGGTCGCTATCATGGCCTCAGTCCGCGCGCCGGTCTCGGGCTCCTCAACGCAAGCCGGGCGTGGGCCCTGCTGGAAGGACGGGACATGGTGCTCCCGGAGGATGTCCAGGCGGTCTTTCCGAGCGTGGCCGGTCACCGGCTCGCCGGGCTCGAAGCCGGCGAACCTGGTGCGGAACCGCCCGCCGCCGCGCTCCTGCGCGCTGTACCGGTCGGCTGACGGGCATGACAGGCATCGCCCTCAGGGCACGCGTCCAGCATGTCCTGGAGACCCACCTGTTTCAGATCCGGCGCGCGGAGCCGCTTCCGGCCCGGCTTGGCCACCGACGCATCTTCGTCCTCCCCACCGGGCTCGGACTCGCCTTCGGGGCCACGCTCGTCACCATGCTTCTGGCGTCGATGAACTACGCCCTGAGCCTGGGCTATGCCGTCACGTTCCTGCTGGCCGGCGTCGGGCTCGTCAGCCTGCACCAGACCTTCCGCAACCTGATCGGGCTCGAACTCATTGCGGCTCGCCTGGGACCCAGCTTTTGCGGCACGGACGCCCAACTCGAGCTGGTCTTCCGCAATGCGCTCGACCGGCCTCGCATCCACCTGGATGTCTTCCTCGATCCGGCTCGGCCGACCCGCTTTTCGATCGACGCGGATGCGATCACCCACGTGACCGTACCCGTTCCAACCCAGCGGCGCGGATGGCTTGCCACTGGCCGACTGACCCTCGAGACCCGCTTTCCCCTGGGCCTGATCCGCGGCTGGAGCTACCTGACTCCGGCCGCGCGGAATCTGGTCTATCCGTGCCCGGAAACGCCACCACTCCCCCTGCCGGCGCCCGCATACGCCCACCAGGATGGCCAGGGAGGCAGCACGGGCGAGGACGACTTCGCGGGCCTGCGCGACTATCGCCCCGGCGACTCACCCCGCCGCGTTGCCTGGAAGCTGGCAGCGCGAACGGACGGTCACTTGCACACCAAGCTCTTCTCCGGTGGCCAGCGGAGTGAACTGGCGCTCGACTGGCACGCCCTGCCGACGACCCTGGACGTGGAGGCGCGGCTCTCACGCCTGACCGCCTGGGTCCTGTCCGCCAGCCAGTCGAATCAGGTGTTCAGCCTGCGCCTTCCGGGGTTCGCCAGCGACCGCTCGTGCGGCGAGGCACACCTGGCCTCCTGCCTGCGAGCGCTGGCGCTCCATGGTGAATCGCGTGGCCAGGACTAGCGCCGCATCGCCCCCCCTCTCCTCGATCCAGGGGAGCTGGCTCGGGGCAACGATCCTGGTCACGCTGCTGCCCCACATGCAGTCGCTGCCCGGCTGGCTGTCCGGCCTCTGCCTGCTGCTCCTGGCGTGGCGATTGGCCACGGACAGGGGCCTGTCGCCCCCGCCCGCCACCTGGCTGCTGTTGCTGGTCGCCGCCGGCAGCGTGGTGGCCGCTGCCATCGAATATCGTCACCTCCTGGGGAAGGACCCTGGCCTGGCGCTGCTGGCCGTGTTCGCCTGCCTCAAACTGCTCGAGGCGAGGACCGTTCGCGATGGTCGTTCGGCGGTCCTGCTGTGCTTCTTCCTGCAGATGGGCCAGTTCCTCAATGGGCAGGAAATCTGGGTGGCGGCGCTGACCTTGGCCGGGATCATCCTCGCACTCGGCAGCCTGGCGGCGCTCGAAGGCCAGGCCGACACGACCCGGCTGCTGCGCGGATCGTCCCTGCGCGTGCTCGCCGCGATTCCGCTCATGCTGGCCCTCTTCGTGCTGTTTCCGCGCATCCAGGGACCCTTGTGGGGTCTGCCCCAGGACGCCTACTCCGGCCTCACGGGCCTGCCCGACACCATGAGCCCCGGCAGCCTGGGCGAACTCGTCCAGTCCGGAGGGATTGCCTTTCGCGCGGACTTCGACGGCACACCGCCGCCGCCCCAGGCACGCTACTGGCGCGGCCCCGTGCTCAGCGAATTCACGGGAACGACCTGGCGGCCCGGCTATGCCGGACTGACCGACGTCATGCCACACGATGGGCGCGGCCCCTCCTACCGTTACCGCATGACCCTCGAGCCCCACAACCGCCCCTGGCTGCTGGCGCTCGACTACCCACGGCTGTCGGGCCACGACGTACGCTATACGTCGGACCTCCAACTGGTCAGCACACGCCCGGTCCGCGAGCGCAGGCGCTACGAGCTCGAGTCGTTTCCCGAGGCCCGCTCGGGGCAGGACGAGCCGCCGCACGTCAACCGTCGCAACCTGGACCTGCCGGCCGGATCCAACCCGCGCACCGTTACCATGGCCCACGAGGTCGCGGACCGCATCGCTTCGCCCGCCCAGCGGATCGGGGCCCTGATCGCCCGGTTCAGGCAGCAGGCACTGACCTACACCCTCAAGCCACCCGTGCTGGGGCAGCATTCGGCCGATGAGTTCCTGTTCGACACCCGCCTGGGTTTCTGCGAACACTTCGCGTCCGCCTTCGCCATCGCGGCACGTGCCGCCGGCGTGCCGGCGCGCGTGGTCACGGGCTACCAGGGCGGCGAGATCAATCCCCATGACGGCACGCTGGTCGTCCGCCAGTCGGATGCCCACGCATGGGTCGAGGTCCTGCTGCCCGGGCAGGGCTGGCAACGCATCGACCCGACGGCCGAATCGGCGCCGAGTCGCATCGATGTCGGGATCGCCGACGCGCTGCCCGACTACACGGACCTGCCCCTCTTCATGCAGCCCAGCATGGCCTGGCTGAGGGCCCTGCAATGGCGCTGGGAAGCGCTGGGCAATCGCTGGAACCAGTGGGTCATCGGCTACAACGAGGAGCGGCAGCGCAACTTCCTGCGCGACCTGGGCTTTCAGGTCGAGGGGATCGGCGACTTGCTGGTGGCAGCGGGTATCGCAGCCATCGTGGTGGTCCTCGCGCTGATGGCGTGGTCCCTGCGTCAGCCCCGTCAGGGCGATCGGCTCGACCGCCTGTGGTCGCGCTTCTGCCGAAAGCTGGCCCGTGCCGGCACCCGACGCCCCCAGTGGATGGGACCGCTGGAATTTGCCAAGCTCGCCGCGACCCGCCATCCTTCCTCATCGAACCGAATCCGGACGATCGCCGACCGCTACGCCAGCCTGCGCTATGGCCCCCACCCACCGCAGGACAGCGATCTCGGCTGGATCTCCCGGGAAATCAAGCAGCTCAGGTTGAAATGATGCCCGCCCGTCTCGTTGCCGCCCGACTCATTGCCGCCCTATTCGCCACGAGCCTGGCCGCGACCGCCTCGGCGGACGTGCCGGACCTCGCCAGTCACCCGGAAGCGGAGGCCTTCGTTGCGCGCATGGTCGAGCAACACGGTTTCGACCGGGGTGAGGTCCTGGCCGAACTGTCGGCGGCCAGCTATCAGCGCAAGGCCATCCGCTACATCCAGCCATCGAAGACAAAGTCCACGCGCTCCTGGCAGCGCTATCGCGCGCGTTTCATCGAGCCGGTGCGCATCCGCGCCGGCCTCGACTTCTGGGCAGCCCACCGGGACGAGCTCGCCCGCGCGGAGGCACGCTACGGCGTGCCCGGCGAAATTGTCCTCGGCATTCTGGGGGTGGAGACAATCTTCGGGCGGAACACCGGCGCATTCCCGCTGGTCGGTGCGCTGGCGACCCTGGCCTTCGACTATCCGCCGCGCGCGGCCCTCTTCCAGAAGGAACTGGAAAGCCTGTTCCTGCTCGCCCGTGAGAGCGGGCGCAGTCCGTCGAGCTACACCGGGTCCTATGCGGGCGCGATCGGATATCCCCAGTTCCTGCCCAGCAGTGTTCGCAGCTATGCGGTGGATTTCGACGCAGACGGCCAGATCGACCTGGAAGGGAGCCCTGCGGATGCCATCGGCTCGATCGCCCGCTATCTGGCCGAGCACGGCTGGTCAGCGGGCGCGCGGGTTGCGGACCCGGTCGTACCGGGCGACAAGGCGGATCTTGGGGCCCTCATCGCCGCGGGCATCGAGCCGGCACTGGGTGCCGCCGAGCTCGCGCCGGCGGGCCTTCGCCTGCCGGACGGTATCGGTGCCGCAACGCTGGTCGATCTGGAGACGCCGGGCCAGGCCACCGAGTACTGGCTGGGCTATCGCAACTTCTACGTGCTGACGCGATACAACCGCAGCAGCTTCTATGCGATGGCGGTCTTCCAGCTGGCAACAGCCCTGCGCGAGGCCCGCCTGGGCGCCGCCGTCGCCACCTCGAACCGCTGAGAGGTCACCGCCGAGCGGGGCCGCACGCCCCGGGGGTCAGAGCAGGGCGTCGCGCGACATCCCGTGACGCTTGAGGATGCGCCGCAACTGTCCCAGCGCCTCGAGCTGGATCTGCCGGACGCGCTCGCGCGTGAGACCGAGCTGTTCCGCCAGTTCCTCCAGCGTCTTGACCTCGGTCTCGTCGAATCCGTAGCGGTGACGAATGACAAAGCGCTGCTTGTCCGACAGCAGCTCCAGCCACTCGCCCACCAGCGCCTCCACCTCGCTGGTGTGCACCTGCTGGTCGAGCGTCTCGAGGTGGTCGTCGGCCAGTGACTCGCCGATCGACAGGCTCGGATCGATGTCCAGCGGCGCATCGAGGGATGCCGTGTGCTCGGACAGGGCCAGGATTCCCCGGATATCCTCGATCGGCTTGTCGAGCCGGCGCGCCACTTCCTCCAGGGTCGACTGCCCGCCCCCCTCGGCTTCCACCGAGCGCTGGGCGCGGAGCACCTGGTTCAGTTCCTTGACGACATGGACCGGCAGGCGAATCGTGCGCGACTGATTCATGATGGCCCGCTCGATGTTCTGGCGGATCCACCACGTGGCATAGGTCGAAAAACGGAATCCGCGCTCGGGATCGAACTTCTCGAGCGCGTGCATCAGGCCCAGATTCCCCTCCTCGACCAGATCGAGCAGCGGGATGCCCCGATTCAGATAGTGCTTGGCAATGTTCACGACCAAGCGCAGGTTGCGCTCGATCATGACCTGCCGGGCGTCGAAATCGCCGCTCCGCACCTGTCGCGTCAGGGCCAGCTCCTCTTCGGCTGTCAGGAGCGGGTTGGCGCCGATCTCGTTGAGATACAGCTGGGTGACGTCGCTGAGGAACTCACTCTCGAACGACGGCGCGGGCGTCTGTCGAAAGGCCTCGAGCTCAGGCGGCAAGTCCGCATCCCGGGTCTCTTCTTCTTCACTGGAGACGGGATCGAACATGCGCTTCCTCTCAGCGGGCAGGCAAGTAATTGGACGGATCCACCGGCTTACCCTGCCTGCGGATCTCAAAGTGCAGTTTTGGTCGGTCACTGTCTGAACTGCCCAGCGTTGCAATCTGCTGGCCCTTGTTGACCGATTCGCCCTCCTTGACCATCAGCTGGTCGTTGTGGGCGTATGCACTCAGATAGTTGGAGTCGTGCTTGATGATGACCAGTTTACCGTAGCCACGCAAGCCGGTTCCCGAATACACGACCTTGCCGCCAGCCGCCGCCAGCACCGGGTCTCCGGTGTTGCCGCCGATGTCCAGCCCCTTGCGGGCGCTGGTCTCGGAGAAGCGGCCGACGACCTGCCCGCCGGTCGGCCACGACCAGTCGATGCCGTCGACGCGCTTGATGCCGGTCGGCACTGGAGCGACCGGCGTCGCCGGCCTGGGTTCGGGCGCAGTCGGCGCGGCGGGCGCCGGGGAGACACCCGCCTCCGCCTGTGCGGCCGCCCAGGCCTCGTCAGAATAGGGCTGGACGCCGCCTAGGGGGCCCGACTTCACTTCGGGTGGGGCCGGGATCGGCGCCGGGCGATCGGTCGCGATCGGACTGACCTCGACCGGCCCGCCCGTCTCGATGGGGGTCACGGTCGCGCCGTCCGGCGGTACGACCCGGATCTCCCGCCCCACCTCGAGCCGATTGGGATCCACAAGCTGGTTCCAGGTCGCCAGGTCGCGGAAGGTCACGCCATGGTCCTGGGCGATTCTGTGCAGGGTATCGCCCGGTTTGACGATGTAATAGCCCGCACGCGCCTCCGCAGGCGCGGTCACGGGTGTCGAGGTCCGGTCGTCCACCGGGGCCGCGACGCGTGTAGAGCAGGCCCCGAGGCCCGCCAGGACCGCGCCCGCCAGGAGCGAAGTCAGGATTCGATAGCTCACACTCATTCCGTTCCAGCCAGCAAGGGTACGAAGCGCACGCCCTCGTACCGCGATTCCCGAAAGCTGTTGCCGTGTCGCTCGACCAGCACGATCCGCTGCTCGCCCGCGCCGACGGGGAGTACCAGGCGGCCCCCGTCCGACAACTGATCCTTCAGCGCCTGCGGCACGCTACCGGCCGCCGCAGCCAGTATGATCGAGTCGAAGGGCGCCGCCTCCGGCAGCCCAATACTGCCGTCTGCATATTTCAACCGCAAGTTGGGCAATCGGAGCGTCCGTACGTTCTCCTTGGCGCGGTCCAGCAGCTGGCGTATCCGCTCCACCGCAAACACCTCGGTCGCGAGGCCGGCCAAGATCGCCGACTGGTAGCCACAGCCGGCGCCGACCTCCAGCGTCTTGCCGAGGGGACGACCACCGGCCCGGAGCAGCTCCAGCATCCGCGCCACCACGAAGGGCTGGGAGATGGTCTGCTGGCGCAGCAGCGGCAGGGCGGTGTCCTCGTAGGCGCGGGTCGCCAGCGCCTCCTCGACAAACAGGTGGCGCGGCACTGCCTGCATGGCACGCAGGACGGCATCGTCGCGGATCCCCTGCTCCCGCAGGCGGTCGATCATGTGGGCCCTTGCCCGCGTGGCCCGGGCCGCGGTGTCGCTGACGCGCACGTTCATGAGGCCATCCACGCGCTGACGGGTTCGATGAGCCGCGCGTGAGTGAGGTCGATCTGGAGCGGGGTGATCGAGACGAAGCCCTGTTCGACCGCATGAAAATCGGTGCCCTCGCCCGCATCCTGGGCACTGCCTGCCGCACCCACCCAATAGACCGTCTCGCCCCGCGGGGTCCGGCTCTTGACGACCGGCTCGGCCTTGTGGCGCTTGCCCAGGCGCGTGACGCGGTAGCCACGAATCTCGTCGAAGGGTCGATCGGGCACATTCACGTTGAGCAGGACCGGCTGCGCGAAGGGCTGGCGCCGAACGCGCTCGACGAGTTCCCGCGCGACCCGGGCTGCGGCGCTGAAATCGCTCGCGGAGCTGGACGCCAGCGACACGGCAATCGCGGGCACGCCCAGCAGAAAGCCCTCGGTCGCCGCCGCCACGGTACCCGAATACAGGGTGTCATCGCCCATGTTGGCACCGTGGTTGATGCCCGAGACCACCATGTCGGGCAGCTCGTCGAACATGCCGGTGACGGCCAGGTGAACGCAGTCCGTCGGCGTGCCATTGACGTGGTAGAGCGACTCGCCCACCTGTTTCAGGGACAGGGGCCGATCCAGGGTCAGCGAGTTGCTGGCACCGCTGCGGTCACGCTCGGGGGCGACGACCGTGACGGTCCCCACCGCGCGCAGGGCGCCGGCCAATGCGCCGATGCCGGGCGCGAAGTAGCCATCATCGTTGCTGATCAGTATGCGCATCGGGAAATGGTCTTGCGGTTGGATGCAAACGGCGAAAAGGGCTCGAAAGAACGCCGAGAACAGCCGCGGATGTTAGCACAGGCCGTGAGGCGAATCGTGGCTCGGCGCCCGCGGCCATGGGGCAATCAGCGGCGATTGCGCCGCGCCTGCTCGAGGTCGATCACCAGTGCCGAGCGCTCCCCGCCGGCCCGTTCGAGCAGACGCTCGAAGTCGGCCGCGGGCAGCGGTCGGCTGAACAGGTAGCCCTGGATCATGTCGCATTCACGCTGATCGAGGAATCGCAGCTGATCCTCGGTTTCCACGCCCTCCGCAACCACCGACATGCCAAGACCATGGGCCAGCACCATGATCGTGCCGGCGATCGTCCGGCAGTCTTCGCTGTCCGACAGATCCTTGACGAAGGACCGGTCGATCTTGAGGACGTCGACCGGGAAGTGCCTGAGATAGCTGAGGCTCGAATAGCCGGTGCCGAAGTCATCGATCGACAGCTTGATGCCGATCGACTTGAGCGCCTCGAGGGAGGCGATCGTGGCCTTGGCGTTCTGCATGATCATGCTTTCGGTCAGCTCGAGCTCGAGGCACCAGGAGGGCAGCTCGGCATCGCGGAGGGCGACCTCGACCTTGGCCGGCAGGTCGCCCTGGCGGAACTGGCGGGCCGAGATGTTCACCGCAACTGACACGGGCGCTCCGAAGCGCTCCCGCCAGTGCGCTGCATCGCGACAGGCCTGCCCCAGGGCCCACTCGCCGATCGGGACGATCAGCCCGGTCTCCTCGGCCAGGGGAATGAAATCGAGCGGAGGGATCATGCCGCGCACGGGATGCTGCCAGCGGATCAGCGCCTCCGCACCCCCGACCCGGCCGCTGCGCAGGTCGAGCTTGGGCTGATAGTGAAGCACCAGTTCGCCCCGTTCGATTGCGCCGCGCAGGTCTGCCTCGAGCGAGAGCTGCTGCAGCGCCCGGTCGTTCATGCCCTGCTGGTAATAGCGGAAACAGTCGCCCCCCCTGCTCCTTGGCGGCATACATCGCGGCATCGGCATTTCGCAGCAGCGCCTCTGCGGAGGTGCCGTCCGAAGGTGCCAGGCTGACGCCGACGCTGGCGCTGACGAACAGTTGCTGGCCCGGCAGATCCACCGGTAGCGACAGGGCCTGCTCGATCTTGCCGATGACATTCGACACACCGGCGTCCACCGGCAACTCGGCCAGCACGACCGCGAACTCGTCCCCGCCGATGCGGGCCACGGTGTCGCCGCGCCGCAGGCAGGATTCCAGCCGCGCACCGACCGTCTTGACCACGGCGTCGCCGGCCGAATGCCCCAGGCTGTCGTTGATGAACTTGAAACGATCCAGGTCGAGCAGCAGGACCGCTGCCTGGCGCCCAGACCGCTGCGCGTGGGCCACGGCCTGGTCGATGCGATCGCTCAACAGGACGCGGTTGGCCAGCCCGGTGAGGCTGTCATGGGTCGCATGGTGCTTCAGTTCCTCCTCGAAGCGGATGCGCTCGGTGACATCCGTGATGACGCTGATGTAGTGGGTCAGGCTGCCGCCTTCGTCCAGCACCGGAGAAACGGACACCTCGGCCCAGAACAGGCTGCCGTCCTTGCGGTAGTTGCGCAGCAGCACCTGGGCGGAGATCTGGCGGCGAAGGGCGTCGCGCAAGCGCTCGATGCCTACCTGTTCCCAGTCGTTGCCGATCAGGAAGCGGGGGTTGCGACCCGCCACCTCGCCGCTCGCATAGCCCGCGATGCGTTCGAAGGCCGGATTGACGTAGACGATCGGATTGTCTTCACCCGCATCCGAGCGGCTGATGATGATGGCGTTGCTGGAGGATTCGATCGCCCGATTGCGGATGTTCAGCGCGGCCTGGGCCGCGCGCCGCGCCGAGATGTCGCGCGCCACGACCACCAGCTGCCAGCGACCGCTCAGGAGCGTGGCCGAGGTGGACGCCTCAACGTCGATCATCGCGCCATCCGCACGACGTATCTCGATTTCGAGCGTCCGCCCGACGAACCGCCCCTGCCCACCGGAGGCCAGTTCCCGCAAAGCGGATTTCACCGTCGGCAGATCGTTCGCCGAGATCAGGTCGGCGAGCCGGTCGCGTCCCACCACGTCCGCGCTTTCGTAGCCCGTGATCCGCGTTGCGGCCTCGTTCCAGTAGCTCACGCGGCCATCGGCGCCGATCATCACGATGGCGTCGCGGGCCGAGCTGCTGATGCTGCGGAAGCGGGCCTCGCTCTCCCGCAGCGCCAGCTCCGCGCGCTCGCGTTCCTCCCGCGTGCGCAGGTAGGACAGACCGTAGGCAAGGTCGTCAGCCAACTCCCGGAGCAGGCCGAGATCATCTCCGGTGAACGCCTCTGCTTCGGTGGAGAAGATGCTGAGGACCCCCAGCGTGCTGCCCCCGCCAATCAGCGGCAGACTGATCATGGAGCGGACCGACTCGGCCTCGCCGTCGCGACCGGGACGTCCGATGACGTGCCCCACGACCACCGGCTGCCCCTCTCGAAACGCCTCCTCCCGCACCTTGTCGGCATCCGGGACGCGGGCGATGCAGGCCTCGGCCCCGGGGGTCGCGCTCCAGACCGCCAGTGGCACCAGACCCTTCCCGTCGGCAGCCGGCACGCGCACCGAGGCCAGCAGATAGCCTCCTTGCTCGACCAGGCTGGCGCACGTCGATCGTAGAAGTCCGACTTCGTCCTTGGCATGGACCAGGGTCTGGTTCGCCCCCGACAGCACGCGCAGGGTTCGATTGAGCCGCTCGAGTTCGCACTCGGCGCGTTTGCGCTCGGTGATGTCTTCCTTGACTGCAACGAAATGGGAAATGGCCCCTGCCCCGTCACGCACGGCCGATGCAATCATGTGCTCCCAGAAGAGCTCCCCATTGCGTTTGCGGTTCAGCAGTTCGCCGGACCAGACCCGCCCCGATGTGATGGACGCCCACAGGTCACGGAAGACTTCGGGCGGCGTGAGACCGGAATTGACGATCGACGGCTTCTGCCCGATGGCCTCGTCGGCCGAGAAACCGGTCAGCTCGGTAAAGTGGGGATTGACGTATTCGATGACCCCCTCGCGATTGGTCACCAACACCGTTGCCCGGCTCTGCTCGATCGCACGCTGCAGCTTGCGAAGGTCCTGCTCGGCGACCTTGCGATCGGTGTGGTCCACCAGCGAACCGATCAGGCTGGGTTCGTTCTGGACCAGGGTCCGCGCGACGTACAGTTCGCAGGCGCGCACTTCCCCTCCCGGATGCACGACCTGGCACTCGAATCGCAGGCTTCGCACTTCGCCGGTCAGGCAGGCGGCCAGCCTTTCGGCCAACTCCGTCCGCTGATCGACCCGAACCAGGTCCTCGATCGTCCACCGTCCCAGCAACGCCACCGCAGGTTGTCCCACCGCGTCCGCAAAGCTGCGATTGACATGGGCAAAACGTCCCGAGCGTATGAGGAACACGCCGACGCCCGCATGTTCGACCAGCGCCCGGAATCGCTCCTCGGCCTGGGCGCGCTCCTCCGCATTGCTGCGGACATCGACGAGCAGGTCCTTGACCCGCCCCAGCGCACGATCGAGCGCCCGCGCGAGATCGCCGATCTCGTTGCGCTCGGTCGTGGCGAAGCGATGGTCGTAACTTTCGGGCGCCAGGTCTCTCGCCGACGAGGCCAGCCGGGAGAGGGGAAGGAGCACCCGGCTCCGCAGTCCGAGCAGAATGAGACCGACAACGCTGATATCGAGAACACCAATGCCGACGATGGCATAGCCCAGGCGCTCGTGAAGCGCCGCCAGTTCCTGCGCCGCCAGAAACTGGACGGCACCGATCGAGGCCTCCAGCTCCGACGCGAGTTCGGTCAGCGCGTCACCCGTTTGGCGCCATTGCGCGGCCTCTGCGCGGCGAAAGGCGTCGTAGCCCACACGGAGACGATGCCAGTCCCGCGCCAGATCGCCCCAAAGGACCTCCAGCTGCGTGTGATTGTCCGTCAACCCCGCCAGGGGACGTTCCGACACGGTGCGCGATCCGACGGCCGCGTCCAGGGGCGCAAACAGGTACTCGCGGACCGACGGGTCGTGTGCCCTCGGATGGGCCCGCGTGGCCAGGATTCGCTTGGTCAGCCGATAGAGGTCGCTGGTGGCAACGACCGTCTGCGAAACCGCCTCCATCTTCGACAACAGTCGCTCGCCCAGCGCCATGTTCAGGAGCGCCAGCACGACGAGCACGGCCAGTGCGAGTTGCGCCTTGTACCGAATTGTCGATCTGATCATGTCCCGCGATAGCCCGGTTCGCTGATGGCACCGCGTGGCGCCGGCTGCAGACCAATGATATCGGCCGATGGCGGCGCGCCTTGAACCGGCCGACAAAGAAAAAGGCCGGTCTCTCGACCGGCCTTTCAAGTAACTGCAGTACAACTTGGAATGTTCTGGCGCGCCCGGCAGGATTCGAACCCACGACCCCCTGGTTCGTAGCCAAAGGCTCGCTTCATTAACGCTCATGGACTCTCATTAATAAACCTATACGTTTCCTAGGCTTATTGTCCGACCGTCATTAACGGGCTAACATGAAAACAGACGGAAATTGACCGTCAGTGTTAGCCCGATGTTAGCCCGCATGAACCAGAGGGTCGCAATGAGCACGAAAATCCGCTTCACCAAAGGCACAATTGATGCCCTTCCGGTGCCTGAGACGGGCAAACGGGAGACGGTTTACGACAC
>JAGRFX010000447.1 GCA_020445805.1 Rhodocyclaceae bacterium | reverse complement strand
GAGGACGGTGGCGGCGATGGCGATGATGGCTTTCATGAGGACTCTCCTGTTTGGGTGTGGATTCCAGAAAGGCTGTTGGCTGCCTATCTGGTCCCTGAGTCGCAGGCCATGGCCCATGGGTTCGAGAACTGCGTCACGCAGGCGTCATGGTGCCGCGCCCGGGATGATCGTCACCTCGGCATCCACGGCCTGGGGCAAGGCCGGCCACAGGTCCAGCCAGCAGCAGTCGTGGTCGTAGCCGGCCAGGGGCATGACCTGGGCTCCCGGGTGCCGCTCGGCGTAGCTGCGCACGATCGAAGGGGGAACCGCCGTGTCCCGTTCGCCGGCGAGATGCCATTGCAGCCAGTTGGCCGGCAGCGCTGGCGAATGGATCGGATCGAGTGACCCCGTCAGCGGCGAATAGCCGTGGAGGCGAGTCCAGGCACCCACATCCAGATTGGCCGCCAGGGTCACGATGGCGACGGTTTCCGCGAACCGGGGGGCCATGAGCGTCGCCAGCGTCCCCCCGCCGCTATGGCCGAAGAAGACCACCCGCCGGTACGTCGGGTGGCTGGTCAGGAAGTCATGCAGCACGGCTGCGAGGCTCTCGACCGTTTCAGGGGCATAGCGCCGCATTGTCCACTGCAGGGGGGAGCACGGCGGCTCCGTCGTCCCGACGAAATGACAGGGCCGCCCGAGGTAGAGCGCCGGGCCGGGGTCGAGACGCATCGCCTCGAACATCAGGGCGGTGCGCGGGGAGGGGTCAGGGCTCGGCAGATCGGGGCGCAACCATGCCATGCCGTCGCCGTCGATGTAGACGTGCAGGAGGTCGCTGCCCGGGGTCGGCCCTGCCTTGAACACGGTCAGATGACGAAACGCCTGCCCCTGGACCGTGGCGACGCCGAGCCCGTCCCGCTCGGCCATGGCCTGGATGCGCGCGCCTGGCGACGCGCAGGCGGCCGCCAGGGCCGTACTCAGGATCAGCGCGACACGACCGCCCCGGGCTTTCGGGGCGGTCGTGATCCGCGGGCAGACCGGGTCGCTCAAAACTCCATTCGAGCGCCGAGGGTGAGCGCGTATGCGTTGGTGTCGGCGAGGCCGAGCGCGGTGTCGA
>JAGRFX010000446.1 GCA_020445805.1 Rhodocyclaceae bacterium | reverse complement strand
CGCCATCTCGCGCTGCATGCCGCGGATGCGGGCCTTGATCTGCGGGTCGCCCTCGGTCTCCTTGGTCTCCTTGCGAACCTCCTCCTTGCTCATCCGCAGCTTGCGGTGGTATTGCCAGAGTTGGAAGGGCACGTCGAGCAGCGCCAGCAGGGCCAGGCTGGCCGTGATCAGCAGCGCCGACAGCAGCACCAGTTGGGAGAAGCTCTTCATCCCGGTCTCGAGGGGCTGGGAGAGCAGCGCGAACAGCTCACCCCGCGACTGCCACATGACCATGCTCCCGACGCCACCGACCAGCAGCGCCTTGAGCACCGCCTTGACCAGTTCGGCCAGGCCATGCACCGAGAACATCCGCTCGAGGCCCTTGAGGGGGTTGAGACGCGTGAGGTCGAGACGCAGCACCTTGGGCGCAACCACGAAGCCCCCCAGCATCAGCGGACCGGCGACCGAAGCCACCAGCAGGATGGCCATCAGGGGCGCCAGCGTAAGCACCGCCTCGGTCCCCAGGCGACCGAGCATGCCGGCCATCTCGGTGGCGTCGTACACCTCGGCGCGGGTCAGCGTGAAGCTGCGGCGCACGATGCCCTCCATGCGATCCGCCAGCCACTCCCCGAGAATCCAGATCGAGGCGACACCGCTCATCGTGATCAGGAAGGTCGACAGCTCGCGCGACTGGGGCACCTGGCCTTCTTCGCGGGCCTGCTCCAGTCGCCTCGGTGAGGGGTCTTCCGTTTTTTCGAGGTCGCTTTCCTCGGCCATGTGCCGACACTCCTGTGACGCTGCCGATTATCGGCGGCGGTCGACAAGTGTCAGCGACGGAAAAGCGGCAGGAATTGCCGCCTATTCGCGATCAGCGCGTCGCGATCAATGGCGGGCGGGCGCGTCCGCGGCCTGGAGTTCCGCCACACCGCGGATCTTCGCGCCCGGTCCGAGACCCCGCGCGGCGAACCAGCCCTGATTCATCTCGAGGGCGAAGCGCGCCGGGCCGGCGGCGCAGTGGCTGTCCTCGGTCTGGGGCGTCATGTCCTCGATGTTGAGGACACGCCCGGCCTCGTCGAGGAAGGCGACCGAGAGGGGAATCAGGGTGTTGCGCATCCACATGCAGTGGCGCGCATCCTCGGGGAAGGCAAACAACATGCCGTGCTGCGGCGACATCTCGCGACGGT
>JAGRFX010000445.1 GCA_020445805.1 Rhodocyclaceae bacterium | reverse complement strand
CGCCACGCGATCGGCGAGCTGCGCTCGTGGCGCGGGATCGCCCGGCCCGGCTCGTGCACGGCGAAGACGAGGACGCCGACCGCGAGCAGGGCGCCCACCGAGATCAGCACGAACTCTTTGCGCATGGCGCCGGTAGTACCTCTCGCCCCGCCCCGAATCCAGGAGCGGCCGCGGGACCTCCGCGCCCCGGTGCGCGCCGGAGACGCCGACGGCGCCGCGCACAAGCCCCGAGCGCGCGCGCCGCCCACGCCGGCGGCTCATTGCCCGACGAGAGCTCGATGGCTCTGTGCTGCGGCCGCCACGAGCGGCCGTGTCGAGGGCGTCTGAGAGACCGTGGCCTCGGTCCCTGCTCGGACTCTCGGAGCCTGAGGAGAATTCGAAGGCTCTGCGCGACGGCCGACCCGGGCGACCGTGCCGAGGGCATCTGGGAGACCGAATCCTCGATTCTCTCTCGGTCTCTCAGGCCGGCTCGAGGAGCACCTGCAGCCGCAGGAAGTCGACGTCCTTCACCCGCACCGCGATCGCGCCGCCCTCGCTGAACGAGCGCCAGCTGCGACCCACGCGCACGGTCAGCGTCGGCCCCTTCACCTCGCCCTTGCCGCCGATCGCGCGGACGGGCAGGAAGCCGTCGACGTTGAAGTCGGTGAGGTGCACCTCGAGGCCCGCCCGCGAGACGCGCACGACCTTCGCCGCGAGCTTCTCGCCGACGTGCGGCTCCATGAACTGGCAGATCTTGAGGTCGCCCACCGCGCGCTCGGCCATCTCGGCCAGGTCGGCGCGCATCGAGGCGTGCTGGGCGATCTGGTTCAGGTCGTGGACGAGCTCCTCCGCCTTCAGCTCGCGCTCCGCCTCGGCGCCGCGGCTCTCGACGGACCACAGCCAGCGGTGCACGATCAGGTCCGGGTAGCGCCGGATCGGCGAGGTGAAGTGCAGGTAGGCCTCGCGCGCGAGGCCGAAGTGCGTCGCGACGTCCTCGTGGTCGTGCACCTCGTACACGGCGCGCTCGATCAGGCCCATGATGCGCTGGATCAGCGCCTCTGCGTTGGCCTTGCGGCGCGCGGCGCGGATCAGCCGCGCGATGTCGCGCCCGGTCAGGCGCTCCTTGTCGGGGACGCGCAGGCCGTGCTCGGCGAGGGCGCGGGCGACGTTGGCGATCTCCTCCGGGTCCTTCTCCGGGTGCACCCGGTAGATCGTCGGCAGGCCGCG
>JAGRFX010000444.1 GCA_020445805.1 Rhodocyclaceae bacterium | reverse complement strand
GTATTCTCGCGGAAAACGACCATATCCACCCTGTCAGGGTAGTGAACCGGAGAAGGTACACCTACGAACCAATGAATAGGGCGCAGGCAGACATACAGGTCCAGCTCCTGGCGCAGGGCCACGTTGAGCGAGCGGATGCCGCCGCCGACCGGCGTTGTCATCGGGCCCTTGATGGAGACGCAGTATTCCTTGAGGGCATCGAAGGTCTCCTTCGGCAGCCACTCGTCCGGACCGTAGATCTGGGTGGATTTCTCGCCCGCGAAGACCTCCATCCAGTGGATCTTCCTGCTGCCGCCGTAGGCCTTTTCAACCGCGGCGTCGATCACCTTCATCATGACCGGCGTGATATCCACGCCGATGCCGTCTCCCTCGATAAAGGGAATGATCGGATTGTCCGGCATGGCCTGGCCCGGGACGATCTTCTGGCCACCTGCGGGTACCTTGATGTGAGACACGCTCATTCGTTCTCCCTCGTCAGTTGATGGGCGACATCGGTTCCAGCTTAGCACCGTGGGCCGAGAGTTTCAGGGTGCCGCCCCGGGCGCGACCGGTCGTCGTGGACAAAAAAATGCGCGGCGAAATCGCCGCGCATTTCTTCTGAACACCAGGTCAGGGCGGGGCGCCTGCCCCGCGTCTGCCGTCAGGCCCGGGTGGCCTTCAGGATCTGGTTGAGGGTGGCGCTCGGACGCATCACGGCCTTGCACTTCTCCGGGTCGGCCTTGTAGTAGCCGCCGATGTCCACCGGCTTGCCCTGGACTTCGGCCAGCTCGCCGACGATCTTGTCCAGGTTGTCGCCCAGCGTCTTGGCCAGCGGAGCGAACTGGGACTTGAGCTCGGCGTCGTCGTTCTGGGCCGCCAGCTCCTCGGCCCAGTAGGTGGCCAGATAGACGTGGCTGCCCCGGTTGTCGAGCTCACCGGTGCGGCGCGACGGCGACTTGTCGTTGTCGAGCAGCTTGCCCGTGGCGGCATCGAGGGTCCTGGCCAGGACCTTGCACTTGGCGTTGCCGGTCTTGATGCCCAGCTCTTCGAGGGATACGGCCAGGGCCAGGAATTCGCCCAGGGAGTCCCAGCGCAGGTGGTTTTCCTCGACCAGCTGCTGCACGTGCTTCGGCGCCGAACCGCCGGCACCCGTCTCGTACATGCCGCCACCGGCCATCAGCGGCACGATGGAGAGCATCTTGGCGGAGGTGCCCAGCTCCATGATCGGGAACAGGTCGGTCAGGTAGTCGCGCAGGATGTTGCCGGTCACCGAGATGGTGTCGAGGCCGCGCACGACCCGCTCCAGCGTGTAGCG
>JAGRFX010000443.1 GCA_020445805.1 Rhodocyclaceae bacterium | reverse complement strand
CGCGCAGGTGCTTCTTGACCGTCATCGGGTAGTAGGTGCCGCCCTTCACGGTCGCGTCGTTGGCGACGATCATGCACTCGGTGCCCTGGACCCGGCCGATGCCGGTGATGATGCCGGCCGAGGGGGCGTCGTCGTCGTACATGCCGAAGGCGGCCAGCTGGCCCACCTCAAGGAAGGGGGTGCCGGGGTCGAGCAGGTGATTGACGCGCTCGCGGGGCAGCAGCTTGCCGCGGGCGGTGTGCTTGGCGCGGGCGGCCTCGCCGCCGCCCAGCGAGACGCGGGCGGCCTGGGCGCGCAGGTCCCCGACCAGGCCCTTCATGGCCTCGGCGTTGGCCCGGAAATCGTCGGCGCGCGGGTTGATCTGGCTCTTGATGGTGCTCATGTCTCCTCGCCCTCTTCGGGTTGTCCTGTCAGAGTTGCCGTTCTTCGTGGATCACCCGCGAGGCGGGGGAGCCGTGGTAGTCGGCCATGGCCTGCAGCAGCGCGGCCGGGGTGCGGGCGTCGAGCAGCAGGCCCCGGTTCTCGGCCTTCATGAAACCTTCGCTGACGCCCCGGTCGAGCATGGTCAGCAGGGGCGCGTAGTAGCCCTCGACGTCGAGCAGGCCGGCCGGCTTGCGGTGGAAGCCGAGCTGGGCCCAGGTGAGGATCTCGAACAGCTCCTCGAAGGTCCCCAGCCCGCCCGGCAGCGCGATGAACCCGTCGGCCAGCTCTGCCATGCGCGCCTTGCGGGTATGCATCGAGTCCACCACCTCGAGCCGGGTCAGTCCGGTGTGGCCGACCTCCCACTTCATCAGCGCCTCGGGGATCACCCCCGTGACGCGACCGCCCGCGGCGAGGCAGGTGTCGGCCACCACGCCCATCAGGCCCACCTTGCCGCCCCCATAGACGAGCTCGATGTCGCGCTCGGCGAGCAGCCGGCCCAGGGTGGCCGCGGCCTCCCGGTAGGCGGGCAGGCGACCTTCCCGCGAGCCGCAGAACACGCACAGGCGCTGGAAGCCCGCCACCTCAGAAGCCCCCTTCGGCGAGCCAGCGCTCGATCTGGTCGAGCCGGTCGACACCCCAGAAGGGTTCGCCGTCGATGACCACGTAGGGCGAGCCGAAGACGCCGGCCGCGATGGCCTGGGCGCAGGCATCCTTGAGGCGCTGCTTCACGGCTTCGTCCTCGAGGGCCGCAGATGCCGCCTGCACGTCCGCGCCCTGGGCGCCGGCGAGGGACACGACAACCTCCTTGCGGGAGATGTCCTGCTCCTCGACGAAGTAGGCGCGGAACACCGCGTGGGCGAAGCGTCGCGCCAGCCCGCAGTCCTGGCCGTGCAGCCAGTAGTAGAGGCGCGCCGCATGCTGGGTCGCGACCGGGAAGGGGTCGGGGATCTCGAGCGGGATGCCCAGGTGCCGGGCGCTGCGCCGGATATCGTGGAGCGAGTACGGACCCTTCATCGGGATCGCAGGCAGCGGCTGGCTGCCCAGCTCCTTGTAGACCACGCCCAGCAGCATCGGCTTCCAGCGCACCTTGCGGTCGAAGCGGGCCGCCAGCGCGTCGATGCGCTCGCTCATCAGGTAGCCGTAGGGCGACGAGAAGTCGAAGTGGAAGTCGATCGGTTC
>JAGRFX010000442.1 GCA_020445805.1 Rhodocyclaceae bacterium | reverse complement strand
GGAACCGGGAGCGGGGGTCGTCGTGGGCCGCGAGCGCGAGTCGATTCTGCACAGCCAGGTCGTGCTGGTCGGAGCCCAGCTCGGGCGTCTCGGCCTCGGTCTCGTCATGGGCCTGGTCCTGGCCCGGAGCCTGGACGACGCCGGCTGGGCCGCCTTCACGCTGCTCGGCACCGCCTGCGCCTTCGCCGCCCTGCTGGTCGATGCCGGTCTCCAGCCGGCCCTGGTCGCCGAGCTCGCGGCCGGCGGTGGCAGCGCCCCGATCTTCTTCCGCCGGGTGCTCGTCATCCGGATCGGCCTGGCGCTGATCCTGCTCCTGCCCGCCCTGCTCTGGCGACCCGAGGAACCCTGGCCGCTCCTCGGCTTCGTCCTGGTCCTGCTCGCCCTGCCGCTGCGGAGCTGGAACGCGATCTTCGCCGCCGGACGTCGCAACCGGGTCACCGCCTTCGGTGGCCTGGCCATCCACGTCGTCGTCCTGGTGGCGATGGTCCTCGTCCTCTGCTGGCGGCGCGCGGCGGCGCCGATCCTCCTGATCCTCTGCCTCCGCGAGATCGCGCTCTCGCTCCATCCCTTCCTGCGCGCGCGCCGCGAACCCCTGCCGGCGGCGCGCCCTGGCCACCGCGAGCCGCCCCGGGCCCTCTTCCTGCTCTCGGCGGCCACGATCTGCGGCGCGGCCTACCTGCACCTCGACGTCTTCATGCTGGCGGCGCTCGACGGCCCGAAGGCCGTCGGCGACTACGGCCTGGCGCTGCGCCTGCTCATGCCGGTCGTGGTGGCGGCCAACCTGCTCGCCGCGCCCTTCCTGCCCTTTCTCGCCCGCGACCCGGGCGAACGACGGGCACCGGCGCTCTCCGATTGCCTGGTCCTCGGCGCGCTCATCCTCGGCGCGCGCCGCTTCGAGCAGCGCCGTGTGGAGCGCCTTCAGCCCGGGCAGGTACTCGGCCATCAGTTCGAAGATCGGCGAATGCAGGCGCGGGTGGGCCAGGCGCTTGATCTGATACACGTAGTCCGCAGCCACCAGCTCGCGCGTCCCGGTCTCGGCAAAGTCGGCCAGGCTGCGCACGCCGCGCAGGTCGGCCTCGCCCAGGCCCAGATAACGCGGCTGACCATCCTCGCGCAGCGCGAATGCGGGATGGGGCTGGTACAGGATGCCGGGGCGGATGCTGACCTCGACCACGGTCCGCGCAACGCGCGACGCGTCGGCGCTGGCTGGCAGCGCGCGGCCCTGCGCGTCCAGCCGGGTCACCCGCGGCAGGGCGGCGGCCGTCGCAGGCTCGAGCACGTAGGGGCGCCGCAGATAGTGGTACTGCAGCGGCGGCTCGACGATCTGATACAGAAAGGTCGCCTCGTCCTCGCTGTAGGACTGCACCGGATCGAGATGCTTGGGGCGCTCGGTGAAGGCCGAATAGAGCACGTTCTGCCCGCGCTCGGACGCGGGATAGGGATCGTTCCACACCGGTCCGCAAGCGCCGAGCGAGACGCCGACGAGCACCGCCGCGAGCGCACGGCCGGGAGCAGGCGCGGCAGTGCAAAACCGGGAGGACAAGGCACAGCGGAGGGCATGAAGCAGAGGGAGGAACCAGCGCACGTGCAGGACAGCCAGGAGTTTGTCGCGTCGGGAGGCCCGATTCTGGCAGGTTTTGCCCTGCGACGCGATCGGAAGGACATGT
>JAGRFX010000441.1 GCA_020445805.1 Rhodocyclaceae bacterium | reverse complement strand
CGGCCGGCGCGATCACGTAGTAGGCGGGAATCGCCAGCTTCGAATTGGGGAGGCTCACGTCGACGGTCGTGGCGCCCAGGGTGCGATAGACCTCGAGAGATGCTTCCACGGCAGCGCGGACGTCATCGGCCATGCCTTCGCCGTAGTACTCCTTCGGGAGACCGATGCGCAGGCCGGTGAGCGGCTTGTCCAGATCGCGCCCGAAATCCTCGGTCTTGCGATCCAGGCTGGTCGAGTCACGGGGGTCGAAGCCGGCCATGGCCGACAGCACCGGCGCGCAATCTTCTGCGCTGCGGCCCAGTACGCCGCCCTGGTCGAGGGACGAGGCGTAGGCGATCATGCCGTAGCGGGAGACCACGCCATAGGTCGGCTTGATACCGGTCACGCCGCAGAACGATGCCGGCTGGCGGACCGATCCGCCCGTGTCGGTGCCGGTGGCCACCGGCACCAGGCCGGCCGCCACGGCCGCCGCCGAGCCGCCCGACGAGCCGCCGGGGACGCGGCTCGGGTCCCACGGGTTGCGGATCGGGCCGAAATGCGAATTCTCGTTGGACGAACCCATCGCGAATTCGTCCATGTTGGTCTTGCCGACCAGCACCGTCCCGGCCTGCTTCAGGCGGCTCACCACGTGCGCGTCGTAGGGGCTGACGAAATTGGCCAGGATCTTCGAGGCGCAGGTGGTGGGCAGGCCCTCGGTGCAGAAGACATCCTTGTGGGCGATGGGGATCCCGGTCAGGGGCCCGGACTGGCCGGCGGCGATGCGCGCGTCGGCGGCTCGGGCGGCGGCCAGGGCGCCGTCTGCGTCCACGTGGACGAAGGCGTTGATCGCGCCGTCACGAGCGGCAATCCGGTCGAGGGTGGCCTGCGTCAGTTCGACGCTGGAGACGCGCCTGGCGGCGAGCGCCGCGGCAAGCTCCTTGAGGCTGGCATTCAGCATGGGTGGAACCGTGAAATGGGGGTGGGCCGGGGGCTATTCGATGACCTTGGGGACCAGGTACAGGCCGGCCTCGGTGGCCGGGGCGACCTGCTGGAAGTGATCCCGCTGGTCGGGCTCCGTGACGGCATCTTCCCGCAGTCGCTGGTAGAGTTCCTGCGGATGGGACATGGGTTCGACGCCCGTCGTATCGACGGCCTGCATCTGTTCGACCAGCGCGAAGATCCCGTTCAGCTTCTCGAGGGCGTCTTCTGCCTCCCCGGGTGCAAGCTCGATGCGTGCCAGTCGGGCGATATGTTTGACCTGATCGATTTCAAGCGACATGGACTTACAAACTTGCTTAGGCTACAAGGGTTTGTAGGTTATCATATTCGTTTATCTCTCCCGGTCCTTTCCTGGAATTTCGGAACAGCTTCCCGATGATCGGCTTTCTGCGCTCCTACTTCTCGAACGATCTGGCCATCGACCTCGGCACCGCCAATACCCTGATCTACGTGCGGGCCAAAGGCATCGTGCTCGACGAGCCTTCCGTGGTGGCCATCCGCACGGAAGGCGGCCCCAATGCGAAGAAAACCATCCAGGCGGTCGGTCACGCGGCCAAGCAGATGCTGGGCAAGACGCCGGGCAACATCACTGCCATCCGGCCGATGAAAGACGGCGTGATCGCCGATTTCGTCGTGACCGAGCAGATGATCAAGCAGTTCATCAAGAAGGTTCACGACACCCGCCTGTTTT
>JAGRFX010000440.1 GCA_020445805.1 Rhodocyclaceae bacterium | reverse complement strand
AGGACATCGTGGCCAGCGTCGCCGCCGGCATCGACATGTTCGACTGCGTCATGCCCACCCGAAATGCCCGCAATGGCTGGCTGTTTACGCGCTTCGGCAACATCAAGATCAAGAACGCCGTGCACCGGGCCGATACCGGCCCCCTCGACCCCTCGTGCAGTTGCTATACCTGCGCCCACTTCTCGCGCGCCTACCTGCATCACCTGCACCGGGCAGGCGAAATGCTGGGGTCGATGCTCAATACCATTCATAACCTGCACTATTACCAGACGCTGATGAGCGAGATCCGAAGCGCGATCGCGGACGGACGCTTCACGGAATTCCGCTCCGAGTTCCACCGGGCGCGCGGCAGCGAATCCTGAGAACTCCCACTGTTCGCGGCGAAAATCGGCCAACTGATATAATTCGCGGTTTGCGAATACCCACCCGGGAGTTTCCACCGTGCTGATTTCCAATGCCTACGCCCAGGCCGCCGAGGGCGCCGCGCAAGACCCCACCGGCGGCCTCGTCCAGTTGCTGCCCATGATCCTGATGTTCGTCGTCATCTGGTTCCTGATGATCCGCCCCCAGATGAAGCGCGCCAAGGAGCACAAGGCCATGGTCGAAGCCCTGGCCAAGGGCGACGAAGTCATCACCCAGGGCGGCATGGCCGGTCGCATCACGGACATCGGCGAGCAGTTCGTCCAGGTCGAAGTGGCCGACAAGGTCCAGATCCTGATCCAGCGCCAGGCGGTAGCCACCGTCCTGCCGAAAGGCACGCTGAAGTCGGCCTGATCCGGCCCTCCGCGGGGGCTCCCGGGAGCCCCACCCACTTCCTACCTGCTCTCCGACCATGAACCGCTACCCACTCTGGAAGAACCTGATGATCGGCATCGTGCTGATCATCGGACTCATCTACACCTTGCCGAACTTCTATGGCGAGGTCCCCGCGGTTCAGGTGTCGAGCGGCAAGGCAACCCTCAAGCTCGACGCCAGCAGCACCACGGCCCGCATCGAGCAGGCACTCGGCTCGGCGGGCGTCACGCATACCGGCATCTTTGCCGACGCCAACAGCGTGCGGGCCCGCTTTGCCAATACGGACGACCAGCTGAAGGCCAAGGATGCGATCGAGCATGCCTTCAACCCCGACCCGGCCGATCCGTCCTTCGTGGTCGCGCTCAACCTGCTGTCGGCCTCGCCCAACTGGCTCACGCGTATCAACGCCCTGCCCATGTACCTGGGCCTGGATCTGCGCGGCGGCGTCCACTTCCTGCTCCAGGTGGACATGCCGGGCGCCATTCTCAAGCGACTCGACTCGACGGCCGCCGACCTGCGCACCCTGCTGCGCGACAAGGGCGTCCGGCACTCCGGCATCGACCGCGACGGCAGTTCGATCAAGATCCGCTTCCGCGACGTCGCCACGCGCGATCAGGCGCGCTCGGCCATCGGTCGCTTCACGGCCGACCTCCAGTTGCAGGAAACGGACGCAGACGGCGACCTCCCGACCCTGGTCGCCTCGCTGACACCCCAGGCCACCAAGACGCTCCAGGAATTCGCCCTCAAGCAGAACATCACCACGCTGCACAACCGGATCAACGAGCTGGGCGTGGCTGAGCCGGTGATCCAGCAGCAAGGCCTCGACCGGATCGTGGTGCAGTTGCCCGGGGTTCAGGACGTGGCCAAGGCCAAG
>JAGRFX010000439.1 GCA_020445805.1 Rhodocyclaceae bacterium | reverse complement strand
GTTCACCTCGTCCGGCGAAGGCGAGGCGCAGCCCAGGATGACCTCGTCGAGCTGGTCGGGCGCAAACGGCTGGCGCGCCAGCAGCGAGGCCCCCGCCACGGTGGCGAGATCCGAGGCCGCGAAGGGCCCCGGGGCGTTGCGCGCCTTCAGGAAGGGCGTGCGGGCGCCATCGACGATGTAGATGGGCTGGCTCATGCCGGGGTCCTCAGGCCGCCTCGCGGCGCAGTTGCTGGTCGTCGTCGGAGAGCTCGGCCAGGGCCTCGCGCAGGCCGAAATCGTAGGGGAAGTCATCGACCCGGATCACCTTGTCGCGCAGTTCGCCCTTGCGGCGGATGACGGCCAGCTCCTGCGCCGTGATCACCCCCGCCTCGGCCGCGTCGGCGTAGATGCCGTCGACCCCGTCGCCGATGTGCAGGCCGGCCGTGAAGCGCTTCTCGCGCAGGGCCTGCTTGACCCGTGCCTCGATGGGCTCGGCCTCGATGGTGGCAAGCAGCGCCGCCTCCAGCGCCCCTACCGGATCCTCCAGGTCGCCCTTGGGCAGATACACGTCGGAGGTCAACCGGTCGCGGGTGGCCGAGGGCGCGATCAGCAGGCGCGCCACGTCGTGGCCCAGCTTGTCGGAAGGCACCACGTAGGGTCGGCCCAGGGGGAACACCACCACCCGGCGGATGAAGAAGGCAAAGAAGCGGTTCGGGAAGTTGGCAATGACGCCCTCGAAGGCCAGCTGGATGCGGAACATGCAGTCCCAGATGGCCCAGTGCATCAGGGGTGCATCCTCGCTGCGCCGGCCTTCGGCCTCGTAGCGGCGCAGGGTGGCCGAGGCCACGTACATCAGCGAGAGGATGTCACCCAGCCGCGCCGACAGCTTCTCCTTGCGCTTCAGGGCGCCACCCATGGTGCCCATCGAAATGTCGGCGATGTAGGCGAAGGCCGCCGAGAAGCGGGTGAGCTGCTGGTAGTAGCGGCGGGTTTCCGGCGCCACGTCGGCCGGCACCTCCACGAAGTGCGAGCCGGTCAGGCCCATCACCAGCGCCCTGGACGCATTGGACAGGGTGTAGCCCACGTGCCCCCACAGGGCCTTGTCGAAGGCCACCAGGTCGTTGGCCTGGGCCGAGTGCATCTCGTCCAGCACGTAGGGGTGGCAGCGCACCGCGCCCTGGCCGAAGAGGATCAGGGAGCGGGTCAGGATGTTGGCGCCTTCCACGGTAATGCCCACCGGAATCTGCTGGTAGGCGCGGCCCAGGAAGTTCTGCGGACCCAGGCAGATGCCCTTGCCGCCGATCACGTCCATGCCGTCGTTCACGGTCTGTCGGGCGCGCTCGGTGACGTGGAACTTGACGATGGCCGACACCACCGAGGGCTTCTCGCCCTGGTCGATGGCGCCTGCCGTGAACACCCGCGCCGCGTCGCACAGGTAGGTGTTGGCGCCGATGCGGGTGAGCGCCTCTTCCACCCCCTCGAACTTGCCGATGGCCGTCTTGAACTGATAGCGCACGCGGGCATAGGCCCCCACCGCGCGGGCGGTCATTTTCTGCATGCCGGTGTTGGAGCCCGGCAGGGAGATCGAGCGGCCCGCCGCCAGGCACTCCATCAGCATGCGCCAGCCCTGGCCGGCCATGGCCGGGCCGCCGATGATGAAGTCGAGGGGCATGAACACCTCGTTGCCGCGGAT
>JAGRFX010000438.1 GCA_020445805.1 Rhodocyclaceae bacterium | reverse complement strand
GCATGGCCTGGCCCGCAGTGATGGCGCCGAAGGCATTGACGTAGCCCTTGGCCGCGCCGCCGTTGACCAGCGACCACAGCTTCTCGGCACCACGCCGGGCCAGGGTGTACTCGGGCTGCATGCTGCCACGCAGGCGGACCACGTCGGCTGCGGAGTAACCGCGCTTGACACCTTTCCAGCGCGGGTTCTCGGCCCAGTCCTTCTCGAGAGCGGCGATCTGTTGTTCACGGGTCAGAGACATATCGATTCCTTGTCTATCCGGTTAAAAAGGGAGGGAGTCCTGCGAGCGGCTGCACGGGTGTGATTCGCTCTGCGTGCTCTGTTCTGTTCGCGGCACGATGGAGTGAATTATAGAGAGGATCTTGCTGTGCAGCAATGTGTCTTATATAAGATATAAGAAATTTTTAAGTGTGCAAATACAATGCGTTATAAAAAAAATCTCATAATGCGGGATGTCGGCGCCCGCCGTGAAATGGAAAAATGTGCGGAAAGTTCGCCGCGGGTGCCTGCCCGCGGCGCGGGAGACGGGGGATCAGAGCAGGCCGGTGTCCGAGAGGATCAGTCCATCGGCATCGGCGTAGATGAACTGGCCCGGAACGAAGGTCTGTCCGCCGAAGCTGACCGGCACGTCGCGCTCGCCGATGCCGCGCTTGACGGTCTTGCGCGGGTGGGTGCCCAGGGCGAAGACCCCGATGTCCATCCCTGAGATGGCCGCCGAATCCCGGATGCAGCCATACACGACGATACCGGCCCAGCCGTTGTCCACCCCCAGCTTTGCGAGCTGGTCGCCGACCATGGCGCAGCGCATGGATCCGCCGCCGTCCACGACCAGGACGCGGCCCTGGCCGGGCTCCTCGAGGGCCGAGCGGACGAGTGCGTTGTCCTCGAAGGCCTTGAGGGTGGTGATGGGGCCGCCCAGGTCCGGGCGCCCGCCCAGGCTGCGGAAGCCCATGGGTGCGACCACGCGCACCTTGTCCCCATGTTCATCGCAAAGGTCTGCAGTCTGAATCGTCATCTCGGCTCCAGTTGGGAAGGGTAGGGGCCGCCATCGTGGCGGCAGGACAAAGACAAGCGGGCGGCCAGAGGCCGCCCGCGAATGTGAAAGCGAATTCCGTCAGACCTGCGCCGCGGCCTCTTCTTCCTCGAAGATCAGCTCGATCTTGCCGTTCTCGTCGAGGTCGATGACGACATGACCGCCGTTGGCCAGGCGGCCGAACAGCAGCTCGTCGGCCAGTGCCGAGCGGATCGTGTCCTGGATCAGGCGCACCATCGGCCGCGCACCCATCATCGGGTCGAAACCGTGCTCGGCCAGGTAGGCCTTGAGCTCGTCGGTGAAGGTGGCCTCGACCTTCTTCTCGTGCAGCTGGGCCTCGAGCTGGGTCAGGAACTTGTCCACCACGCGCAGGATGATCTCGTTGTCGAGGGCTGCGAAGGAGATGATGCCATCCAGCCGGTTGCGGAACTCGGGCGAGAACATGCGCTTGATCTCGGCCATCTCGTCGCCGCTCTCGCGCTTCGAGGAGAAGCCGATGGTCTGCTTCTGCATGGACTCGGCGCCCGCGTTGGTGGTCATGATCAGGATCACGTTGCGGAAATCGGCCTGCCGGCCGTTGTTGTCCGTCAGCTTGCCGTGGTCCATGACCTGCAGCAGGATGTTGTAGATGTCCGGGTGGGCC
>JAGRFX010000042.1 GCA_020445805.1 Rhodocyclaceae bacterium | reverse complement strand
GTGCTGGTGATCGTCTTCTTCGTCACCTCATCCGACTCCGGTTCGCTGGTGATCGACACCATCACGGCAGGTGGCAAGCTCGACGCCCCGGTGCCGCAGCGGGTGTTCTGGGCGGTCTTCGAAGGCCTGGTGGCCATCGCCCTGATGCTGGGCGGTGGCCTGGCGTCACTGCAGGCCGCAGCCGTCGCGACCGGGTTCCCGTTCGCGATCGTGCTGGTGGTGATGTGCTTCAGCCTGTGGCGCGGCCTCGCCGCGGAGTCGCGCGGCTGAGTGATCGGGTCCCGTCGCGGAACCCCGCCCGGGCGGCGGACCTGCGCGGGCGACCGCAGTCGCCCGTCTGCAGGCCTCAGTTGTAGCCGGGTACGGCCACCGGTTCGGACTCGGGCATCTGCGCCTGCTGTTGCTGTTGCTGCTGTTGCTGCGCCTGCACCGTCGCGACGGGCATCGCCGGGCGGCTGCGCGGCTTGACCGAGGTGCTCTTCTTGACGCCGGGGAACGCGAACTTGGGCAGTTGGCGGTGAATGGCGGTCATGGTCTCTCTCCATCTCAATGCAATACGGGGTGTCGTGCATTCACGACGGCGCCATTCTGCACCCATGCAATTGCCCTTGGCGTAAGCGGATGTTGTGTTGTGTGATTTCTGCAACACCATGAATTAAAAGCGTTTTTGTTTCGACAAATGTTTCTCTGAATACAACGTTTGATTTTATAGACGATCGGTCTAGAATTGCCGCATGGACTCCAGTTCAGCGCGCAAGCGCGGGCGACCGCCCCGCGCCTTCGATGGGCAGCTCGATACGCGGCAGGCGCTGGTGCGCGCTGGCGTGGCGGTGCTGACCGAAAAGGGGTTCGCGGCGACGGGCATCGACGAGGTGCTGCGCGCAGTGGGCGTGCCGAAGGGCTCCTTCTATCACTACTTCGCCAGCAAGGAAGGCTTCGGGGCCGAGGTCATCGATGCCTATGCCGCCTACTTCGCGCGCAAGCTCGATCGCTTCCTTCGGGATCCGGTCCTGCCACCGCTCGAGCGTATTCGCGCTTTCGCAGACGACGCGGAACGCGGCATGCGCCGCCACGGATTCCGGCGTGGCTGTCTGGTCGGCAATCTGGGGCAGGAAATGGCCGCCTTGCCCGAGCCCTTCCGGCACAGGCTCCTGGCGGTGTTCGAGGATTGGCAGGCCCGTATGGCGCGCTGCCTCGAGGAGGCCCGTACCGGCGGTGGCCTGAGGCCGGATGCCGACTGCGGAGCGCTGGCGGCCTTTTTCTGGATTGGCTGGGAGGGCGCGGTGCTGCGCGCCAAGCTCGAGCAGGACGCGGCGCCCCTGCGCCGCTTTACCGAAGGATTCTTTCGCAGCCTGCCGCTGGCAGGCCCGCACGCATAGACAACCGACGTACAACCGGGTACGCCACATCACGGCCGAGGAGGGCACATGTTCAAGGGCATTCTCATCGAGAAGGACGACGCGGGCTACCGCGCAAGCTGCAAGACGCTGGACGAAAGCGTGCTGGGCGAGGGGGACGTCACGGTCCGCGTGGGCTGGTCCACCCTCAACTACAAGGACGGGCTGGCCATCACCGGAAAGGGGCCCGTGGTGCGCCGTTTCCCGATGGTGCCCGGAATCGACATGGCCGGTACGGTCGAGACGAGCGCGCATCCGGACTATCAGCCGGGCGATGCGGTGGTGCTCAACGGCTGGGGCGTGGGTGAGGTCCATCCGGGCGGACTCGCCCAGCGCATCCGACTCAAGGGCGACTGGCTGGTGCCGCTGCCGGCGGCCTTCACGGCCCGTCAGGCCATGGCGATCGGGACCGCCGGCTACACCGCCATGCTGTGCGTGCTGACGCTCGAGCGCCACGGCGTCACGCCGGATCACGGCGAGATCATCGTGACCGGTGCCAATGGCGGTGTCGGCAGCGTGGCCGTCGCCCTGCTCGCGCGGCTGGGCTATACGGTGGTGGCCTCGACAGGACGGCCGCAGGAGTCCGACTACCTGAAGCGCCTGGGCGCCGCGGAGATCATCGACCGGGCCCAGTTCTCCGCGCCGGGTCGCCCCCTGGGCAAGGAGCGCTGGGCCGGCGCCGTGGACACGGTCGGCAGCCACACCCTGGCGAACGTCTGCGCCACCAGCCGTTACCGGGGCGTGGTCACCGCCTGCGGCCTGGCCCAGGGCATGGACCTGCCCGCCTCCGTCGCGCCGTTCATCCTGCGCGGCGTCACGCTCGCGGGGGTGGACAGCGTGATGTGCCCGCGCCCCGACCGGATCGTGGCCTGGCAGCGCCTGGCCCGGGACCTGGACCCCTCCCTGCTGGACCTGATGGTCACCGAGATCGGGCTGGACGACGCCATCGACACGGCGGCGGCCCTGCTCGAGGGGCGCGTGCGGGGCCGCGTCGTCGTCGACGTCAATCGCTGAGGAGCCCAGCCATGAGTGATGTCATCAGCCGTTTCCCGGTCGCCGAACTGGCCGATCTCCCGGAGGACGTGAAGCGCCGCATCCTGGCGGTCCAGGAGAAGGCCGGGTTTGTCCCCAACGTGTTCCTGATGCTGGCCCACCGTCCGGCGGAGTTCCGGGCCTTCTTCGATTACCACGATGCGCTGATGGAGAAGGATGTCGGGCTCAGCAAGGCCGAGCGGGAGATGATCGTGGTGGCCACCTCCGCGCTCAACCACTGCCTCTACTGCGTGATCGCCCATGGCGCGGTGCTGCGGATCCGCGCGAAGAACCCGCGGGTCGCCGACCAGCTCGCCACCAACCACCGCAAGGCGGAGATCACGCCGCGCCAGCGTGCCATGCTCGACTTCGCCGTAAAGCTCTCGCAGCACGGCGAGGCGATCGACGAGGCCGATTTCGAGGCGCTGCGGGGCCAGGGCTTTGACGACGAGGCGATCTGGGACATCGGCGCCATCACGGCCTTCTTCGCCATGAGCAACCGCCTCGTGCATCTCACCGGCACACCGCCCAACGAGCCCTTCTACCTGATGGGCCGACTGCCCCGCGGCTGAGGCGCCCAACCCGTCAGCCGCCGTGCGGGGGGTGCCCAGCGGCGTCCGGACGGTCTATCCTGCCGGTTCCCGCGCGGCCCGCGCGCATGAGGAGACGATGCATGAGCACCCCGAGGATTCTGGTCATGGCCGGCAGCGCGCGCCGCGAATCCCTGGCCCGGCGGCTGGCGGCCGCCAGCCTCGCGCCGCTCGCCGACAAGGGCGCCGACGTGGAACTGATCGAGCTGGCCGACTACCCGATGCCGCTCTACAACGGTGACCTCGAGTCGGAGTCCGGACTGCCCGCGGCCGCGGTGGCGCTGCAGCACAAGCTCTTCGACTGCCAGGGCCTGCTGGTGGTGAGCCCCGAATACAACGGCTCGATCACCCCGCTGCTCAAGAACACCCTGGACTGGTGCTCGCGGCCCAATCCGGCCGATGCCGAGCGTTCCGGTGGTGCGGTCTATGCGGGTCGAGCGGCCGCCGTGATGGCCACCTCGCCCGGCCCGATGGGCGGTGTGCGGGTGCTCTTCCACCTGCGCGACATCCTGGGCTACCTGGGCCTCCACGTGATCCCCCAGCAGCTGGGTGTCGGACAGGCGGGCAAGGCCATCGGCGCCGACGGCCGCCTGGCGGACGAACGCCAGCAGGGCATGTTCGACGGCGCCCTGGGGGCGCTGGTGGACACGGCCCGGCGGCTGGCCTGAGGTCGGGCGTGGCCATCCTCCATCACCTGCAGGGTCGCAGCCGGGATCTGGGCGGGGGCTTCGAAGTCCGGCGCCTGCTGCCCAGTGCGGCCTGCCGGTCGGTCGGGCCCTTCATCTTCTTCGACCATTTCGGGCCCCTCGACGTGGCGCCGTCGGCCCGCCACGACGTCCGGCCCCATCCCCACATCGGCCTCGCCACGGTGACCTACCTGTTTGAAGGGGCGATCCTGCACCGCGACAGTCTGGGCAGCGTGCAGCGGATCGAACCGGGTGCCATCAACTGGATGACGGCGGGCCGGGGCATCGTGCACTCCGAGCGCACGCCCGAGGACCTCCTGGGCCATGCCCGGCGCATCCATGGGTTGCAGTTGTGGGTCGCCCTGCCGGCCGCACAGGAAGAGTGCGCGCCGGACTTCGTCCATGTGGGGGCCGATGCGATGCCCGAACTGGACGAGCATGGGGTGCGCCTGCGGGTGCTGGTCGGGGAGCTGCATGGCCAACGCTCCCCGGTGGAGACCGCCATGGACACCCTCTATCTCGATGTGCGCCTGGCCGACGGCGCTGCGTGGCATGTGCCCGGTGTGGTCGCCGAGCGGGCCGTGTACTGCACCGAGGGGGCCATCACGGTGGACGGCGTGCCGCTGCCGCCCCATACCCTGGCCGTCCTAAGGCCCGACGCGTCGCCGGTGGTCGCCACCGTGGATGGCGCCCGTCTGGTGGTCATCGGTGGGGCCCCTTTGCCCGAGCCGCGCTACATGTGGTGGAACTTCGTCTCCGCCCGCCGCGAGCGGATCCAGCAGGCCGCGGCCGACTGGGACTCGGGCCGGTTCGAGCCGGTACCCGGCGACGACGAGCGCGTGCCGCTGCCCGAATCCCGTTTCGCGTGAGCCTGCCCCTGCGCAGCATCCCGCCCATCCACGCACTGGCGGCCTTCGAGGCGGCCGCCCGGCTGGGGGGCTTTGCGCCGGCGGCCGACGAGCTGTGCGTGACGGCCAGCGCGGTGAGCCACCGCATCCGCCAGCTGGAGGCGCGCCTGGGCCTCCAGCTCTTCGAGCGGACGCCCACCGGGGTCCGCCTCACCAGCGCCGGGCGACGCTATCTCGAGAGCGTCCGCGAGGCCTTCGAGATGCTCGCCCACGGCAGCGGCGCCATGGCCGCCGAACGCGAGCGGCTGCGGGTCGCCTTGCCGCCCACCTTCGCCCGCCAGCTCCTGATGCCCCGCCTGCCGGAGTTCCTGAGGCGCCATCCCGAGGTCGAGATCACCATCAACGTGGTCGTGCCGCTGGTGAACCTGAGCGCGGAAGCGGCCGACGTGGAAGTGCGCTGGGGCGATGGCGAGTATCCCGGCCGCGCCGTGCGCTGCCTGTTCGACGACGAGCTCGTGGTGCTGGCCTCGCCCGCCTGTGCGGCCGAGCTGGCCGTGTCACGACCGGAAGATCTGGCCCGGGCGGAACTGTTGCGGGCCGAACTGCTGCCCTGGCGGACCTGGTTCTCGGCCGTCGGCGTCGACCTGCCCGAACCCGAGCGGGGCTCGGTGCTGAACGACCTGGGGATGCTGCTGGAGGTGGCCGCCAACGGCCTGGGCGTTGCCCTGTGCACCCGCCGGATCGCGGCCGCCTGGCTGGAAGCCGGCCGCCTCGTACCGCTGCTGCCCCAATGCCCGCCCTCGCCCCTGGGCTACTGGGCGCTGACGGGCATGGGAGCGGAGCGGCCGCTGGCGGATGCCTTCATCGACTGGCTGGTCGACTCCCTGTGACCCTTAGCGGAAGGGGATGATCAGCGGCGGGAGATTGACCCCCACCACGATGCCCGGCTCCACATACACCGGACGCGACTCGTAGTGGCGGTAGATGGGCCGCTCGCGGACCACGACTCGCTCCGTCACGACCGTGCGATGGTCGCGATAGCGGGCGTGGCGTTCCTCGTGGCGATGCTGCTTCCAGTGGCCATGGCCGTGCCGGTCATCGCCTCGCCATTCGTGACGGTCGCGGCGGTCATGGTCCCGGTCGTGGGCGCTGGCGGTGCCCGCGGCGAACAGCAGCGAGGTCGCGGCAACCGCGGTCAGCAGGGTGCGGATGATCTTGTTCATGGTCTTGCCTCCTGATCGTGTGTTTGGCAGAGGCGCTGTTTCGCTCCTGCACGACTTCACGATACGGGGGCCTGGCGAGGCCTGCGCGGGCCGCTTGTAAGCGGATGAATACAATCCGGCGCCCGGGGTGTCGATCGCAAAAATGCTCGGAACCCTTGTGATTCAACCGTTTGGCTTGGTGGACTGACGGGTGGCATCCTCCGCTCGGATGCCACCCGCTTACACTCGACGGCCGCGCCTTAACCTAACTTGTCGACGCCTTTGCACGAACCAGCAGGACGTGGACCTGCCTCGGGCCGTGGGCGCCGAGCTGGATGGTCTGTTCCACGTCGCCGGTGCGGGACGGCCCGGCGATCAGGTTGAGGGCGCGCGGCATGGCCCCGGTGGCGCGGACCTTCTCCCAGATGCCCTCCTGGTTGTCGCTGATGTCCTCCGCGAAGACGGCCACCAGATGAAATTCCGGCGCGTAGTTGTGGGTGATCGGCGACTGGGGGCCCGAGTACATGGCCAGGCTGCCGCTCTCCGCGATGCCGCCGAAGGCCAGCGACACCGCGACGGCCTCGGTGATGCCGGCCCGATCGCTGTGGCGCTCGACGACATCCGGCCACGGCAGCGCCATCAGCGGCGGCGCGACCGCCATGCGCGGGGCCAGGCCCTTGCTCTCGAGCCAGGCCATCACCCGCTCTGGTAGCTGCTCGAGACTGTCGATGGCCTCCCAGGTGCAGGCGTGGGCGACCAGGCGTTCGGTGAAACGGTCGACGCGGCCCTCGCCATAGGTCGGTGCGGCGGGGCGCTGGGGCAGCTCGAAGCGGCCGCGCACGCCCCGTTCGGAGATCGCGCGCCGGATGTTGTGCAGGACGGCTTCACGGCTCATGACTGGCCTCCGCGGGATTTCCACTGGTCGATGAAGGTCGGCCCCGAGGGGGCGGGCAGGTCGCGCACCCTGGTCCAGGCGCCGGCGCCCGGCAGGCTGGCGATGCTGCCCGAGCGCCCGGCCCTCAGGCGCAGCATCTTGCTGCCCAGCTTCTCGAAGGCCCGGTACAGGCCGGGCTGGCGGGCGACCCAGCCCCAGGCCGACATCATCCGCCGCTGGCTGGCGGGCATCAGGCCGGCCTTGACCTGTTCGTTGCGCATGGTGCGGATCAGGTCGGTGAGCGGGATCTTGACCGGGCACACCGACTGGCAGCGGCCGTTCAGGGTGCAGGCGTTGGGCAGGTCGTAGTTCTCTGCCAGGCCGTTGAAGAGCGGCGTCAGGATCGAACCCATGGGGCCCGGGTAGACCCAGCCGTAGGCGTGTCCGCCCACCGCGCCGTAGACCGGGCAGTGGTTCATGCAGGCACCACAGCGGATGCAGCGCAGCATCTGGCTGAAGCGGCCGGCGAGCATCTTCGAGCGGCCGTTGTCCACCAGCACCACGTGGTACTCCTCGGGGCCGTCGGGGTCGCCCGGTCGCTTGGGGCCCGACGACAGCGTCGTGTAGCACTCGGTGTCCTGGCCGGTAGCGCTCCGCGCCAGCAGCCGGAGGAACACCGACAGGTCGTCCAGGGTCGGGATCACCCGCTCGATGCCGGAGGTGACCACGTGCACGCGGGACAGCGTCTGGGTCAGGTCGCCGTTGCCTTCGTTGGTGACGATCACGCTGGTGCCGGTCTCGGCAATCAGGAAGTTGCCGCCGGTGATGCCCACGTCCGACTGGAAGAAGCGTTCGCGCAGGGCGTGGCGGGCCTCGTTCACCAGCCCGGCCACGGTCTCCTCGCGGGGCCGGCCCGGGTGGTTCTGTTCGAACAGGTCGGCGACCTGCTCGCGGGTCTTGTGGATGGCCGGCGCGATGATGTGGGAGGGCGGCTCCTTGGCGAGCTGGATGATGTACTCGCCCAGGTCGGTCTCGACGACCTTGTAGCCGTCGTCTTCCAGGACCTCGTTGAGGCCGATCTCCTCGGAGACCATCGACTTGCCCTTGCAAATGGTCTTGGCGTTGGCCTTGCGGCAGATCTCGCGGATGATCTCGCGGGCCTCGGCGGCGTCGCTGGCGAAATGCACGTGCCCACCCAGGGACTCGACCTTGGCGGCGTAGCGCTCGAGCCAGGTGTCCAGCTCGGACAGGACCGCGTCCTTGATGGCCGCGGCGGTCTCCCGCAGCTGCTCGAAGCCTTCCAGTTCGGCCACGGCGGAGGCCCGCTTGGCCACGAACAGGGGTTTGAAGTTCTTCAGGGCCTTCTGCAGGGAGGGATCGGCGAGGGCGACGGCGGCGCGGCTGTCGAAGGTACCGGGCAGGGCTTTCATCGCGATTCCTCCTCGCCGATGGCCGGACCGTCGGTGCGTCCGGCGAGGACCTCGGCGGTGTGCCAGACCCGCACCTTCGAACCGGTGCGGCGCAGGCGGCCGGCCATGTTCATCAGGCAGCCCAGGTCGCCACCGAGCAGCGTGTCGGCGCCGGAGTCGGCGATCGAGCGCAGCTTGTCGTCGACCATCTTCTCGGAGATCTGGGGGTACTTCACGCAGAAGCTGCCGCCAAAGCCACAGCACACCTCGGCATCGTCCATCTCGGCCAGTTCGAGCCCCTCGACGCGGGACAGCAGTTCGCGCGGCTGGCGCTTGACGCCCAGCTGGCGCAGGCCGCTGCACGAATCGTGGTAGGTGGCCTTGCCGGCATAGCGGGCATCGATCTCCACCTTGCGCACGTCCACCAGGAAGGACAGCAGCTCGAAGGCCTTGTCCGCCAGGGCCTGGGCCCGACCGCTCCAGTGGGGGTCGTCCGCCAGCAGCTGGGGATACTTGCGGATCGTGCCGACACAGGAACCCGAAGGGCTGACCAGGTAGTCGTACTCGTCGAACTGGGTGATCACCTGCTTGGCCATGGCACGGGCGGTGTCGTCGTCACCCGCCGAGTAGGCGGGCTGGCCACAGCAGGTCTGTTCGGAGGGGACCTCGACGCGGCAGCCGGCGCGCTCGAGCAGTTCGGCCGCCGAGAAGCCGATGTTGGGCCTGAAGACATTCATCAGGCAGGTGGCCAAAAGGCCGACGCGCGGGCGCGCAGCGGAAGCATCCGCCATGGTTCTCCTCCTGTTTCGCGCCGTGGCGCGTTCTTGATCTGGTGCCAAACATGCTAGGTCGGGGAGCGCGATGGCTCAAGCGAAGCCTGTTCAGGAGGGCGATGAATTCCGTTTGCGGGCGGTCGGATCCGCGCCGGGCTTCAGGGCAGCCCGAAGGGCAGCAGGCCCACCGTGGTGAGACGCGTGATGTCGATCAGGCCGTCGTCGTCGTCGTCCAGCTCGAGCAGGACCTCGCCGGCCGCCAGGAAGGTCAGGAAGAGCACGCTGTCGAGGCCATCCACGCGCAGCTTGCCCGAGAGGATTTGGTGCGCCGGGTCGACCGCCAGCGGGATCTCGGTGCCGATGCGGGCCACGCCGTCGAAGTCCACGCTCACCGCCACAAAGTCCTCGCTGAGGGTGACCGTGGTGCCGGTGAGGGCGTTTTCGGTGAAGCTGATGCTGCCCTCGCGGACCGTGATCACCAGATCGTCGCCGGCCACGCCGAGCTCGTAGCGCATGTCCTGGGAGTTGCCGGTTGCGGCCACCCGCCCGTCGGCCACGTCGATGCCGATGGTCATGGTGCCGTTCGCCGTCAGGCGATCGACGCCGTCGCTGAAGCTGAGGTCGGTGAAGCGGGCCGAGACCGAGCCGTTCCCCACGTCGTCGAGCCGGCCGCTGAGGCTCAGGACCGTCAGGCTCAGGCGTCCGTCCACGGTCTGGTCGTCCTGTCGGCAGGACGCGAAATCGAGCACCAGCCGGTCGCCCGGGTCGAGGGTCAGGAGGTTGCTGTCGTCGCTGGTGATCGAGATCCGCACCGAGCCCGACTGGTCGCAATTCTCGGTGCGGTCCACGGTGATGCCGGCGACGCTGTCGGCGGGCAGTCCGGCCCGGGCATGGGACCGGAACATGCGGACCGCCAGCGCCGCGGCCTGCGCGATCGACAGGCGGCTGGCCGGCTGGGTACGCACGCCGGTGACCGCATCGCCAGCCTCGGAGACGCTCGACAGGTCGGCCCGCGCCAGGGAGACGCTCATCCCGGCCACCGTCTCCATGTTGCTGCCGGTGATGGCGGCCTCCGAGGTGTTGTCGCCGCCGCCCGAGCCGCCACCGCTGTCGAAGGAGACCTCGCCACCGCCCCCGCAGGCAGACAGGGTCAGGGCGAGGACGAGCGGGAGGAGCGGAAGGCGCATGGCGGGAGGCGTGGGGAGCGCAATGCAGCCATGCTACTCCGGGCCGCAGCACATGGGAATCGAGGGCGACCGGCTACCAGCTCAGCACGGCGGACAGGCCCGCCTGCCACTCGGTCTGGCGCGGTTGGTTGAGCGTTCCTTGCGCACGCCCATTGCGGCGCCAGGTGCGTTCATCGGAGGCCTCGGTGCGGCACCAGGCCAGGCTGGGCTCCAGGGCCAGCCCGGGGCGTGCCGATGGGGCGCCGAGGGGAACCCGCGCGCTCAGCCGGAGTCCGTAGCGGCGATTGAGCGGAATCGTCACCGGGTCGATCACGCCCGCCGAGGCGACCCGCAGCTCGCCGCCGATCGACTGCTGCCATTCGGCCTCGACCCACGCGAGGTGGGGCAGCGCTGGCCGGTAGCGGACGCTCGGCGCCAGCCAGTCGCTGCGGGTGCGCTCGTCGAGGCCACTGATGGCGCCGACGGCGCGGATCTCGCGTCGCTGGAAGGATCGCTCCCAGCGCGTAACGACGGCCCAGCGCGGGCCGAGATCGAGCCGATAGCCGAGCCACAGGCGCTCGCCCCGATAGTCGCTGCGGGTCTCGACCGGTCGGCCGAGCTGGCTTCGCCCCTCGTAGTCGAGGACCTGGCGGGTCAGGTCTGCCCCGGCGAAGCCTTCGCCGGGGCCCGCTGCGTGCCGGCCGGTGAACCCGACCGAGGGGGCCATGCCGGTTTCGGTGAGCAGGCGCTCGCCGCCGGCGGCGTGCTCCGCCAGGTGGCGATAGCCGAGCGCGGCCGTCAGGTCGAGCCCGGCCGCGTTCGCGTCAGTCCAGGCTGCCCCCGCCAGCAGGGCGAGGCCCATGGCCCGGAGGCGGGCCATCAGAAGGCGGTCACCTCGAGCTCGGCCAGCACGGCGCTGCGACTCACCTCCGCCGTGCCGTCGTCATTGGCGTCCAGTTCGAGTTGCACCTGCCCGCCGCCGAGGAAGCTCAGGGTCAGCCGGCCATTGCTGCCGCTGACCGCCAGGCCGCCCGACTGGATTTCGCCGCCCGTCGCGGTGACGATGGGGGTTGTGGTGGCGATGTCGATGGCGCCGCTGAATCGGGGGAAGTCGGCGCTGATGCTCTGGGTCAGGGTCGTGGCCGTGCCGGTGGGCGTCTGGCTGACCGTACTGACGCCGTCGACGACCGTCAGCGTGCCCTGGCGGAGCGGACCGGCCAGCGTGTAACGGACGTTGGTCGAGCGATATTCGATGACCAGGCTGCTGGCGTCCTGCTGGAGCGAGATGCCCATGGCTCCTGTCGCCGTGACCGAGGCGCCCTCCGAGGTGATCTTCAGCTCAGTCAGCCGCGCGTTGCCGCTGGCACTGCCGTTCGGGGAGAAGTCGCCACTGAGGCTGGTCAGGTCCAGGGACAGCCGCCCGTCGATCACGCCTTCGCCGTTGTCGCAGGCGTTGAACTGGGCGGTCAGGGCATCGCCGGCATCGATCTGGCCATTGTTGTTGTCCTCGATGGTCAGGGCCACGTTGCCGCTCTGGCTGCAGGCTTCGGTCCGGGTCAGGGTGATGCCGCTCGCCGCATCGTCGGCGGACGCCCCCACGAAGGCCTGCAGGCTGGCCTCCAGCACCCTCTGGATGGCGCTGCCGGCGGGTCCCCTCGCTGCGGCCTGGGCGCCGGTGAGGAAATCGCCGATGTCGGCCGGCGGCGCGCTGCCCACGTCGGCCGCGGTGACCGAGGTGCTGCCGGCCGTCTCCATGTTGGCGGCGGTGAGGTCGACCGGCGCGGCGCTCGGGCTGGTCGAGCCACCGCTGCTGTCGCTCCCGCCGCCGCCTCCGCCACAGGCGGCCAGGGCGAGCGTCAACAGCAGGGGGGCGGGCTTCAGGGTCGAGATGCGCATGGCAGTCCTCCGGTTGCAATAGCCGGACATGCTAACGCGATTGGGCGGTGGGGCCGGGTCTGCCGGTCAGGGGCGCCGTGCCGGTCGTCGCGGCGCGCGCGGTCGCGACGGTCAGCGGGCCAGCAGCCGCCCACCGCGGCGACGCGCGCTGGCGGGCTGGAAACTCCCCAGGCCCTGACCGCCGTGGGCGTGACAGATCGCGCAGGCCAGGGCGTCCGCCGCGTCGGTCCCAGGGGCCTCCGGCAGGGACAGCAGCCTCTGCACCATGTGCTGGACCTGGCTCTTGTGGGCCTTGCCGTAACCGACGACGGCCTGCTTGACCTGCAGGGCCGTGTACTCGGCGACCGGAAGCTGGCACGACACGGCGCCGCAGATCACGGCCCCCCGCGCCTGTCCGAGCAACAGCGTGGATTTCGGATTGACGTTCACGAAGACGATCTCGACCACCGCCTGGTCCGGCGCGTAGGTGGCCACGACTTCGCGCACCCCGTCGAGCAGCGTACCCAGCCGCTGGGGCAGGCTTTCGCCGTCACGGGTACGGATGCAGCCGCTGGCCACGTAGCGCAGCTGGCTGCCCAGATGGTCGATGACCCCGAAGCCGGTCACCCGCAGGCCCGGGTCCAGACCCAGGATGCGGGTGGCGACGCGCTCGCTGGCCGTGGCGCTCATGGTCGGGGTACCCCTGGGGGAAGACGCCAGCCCATGCCCCTGCCCCTAGGTGCGCCGGGCGAGGGCGACACCCACGACCGCCGTGGCCATGCCGAGCAGCGAGACGGGGCCCAGGGTCTCGCCGAACAGGGCCCAGGCCATCAGGGCGGTGGTGGGCGGCGTCAGGTAGAACAGGCTGGCCACGTTCACCGCGTTGCCGCTGCGGATCAGGACATTGAGCAGACTGACCGCGCCGAGCGACAGGACCAGGACCAGCCAGCCGAGGGCGAACACGAAGCGCGGATCCCAGTCGATGACCATCGTCTCCGTGCCGGAGGCGATCAGCGCCGTCAGCGCCAGGGTCGGCAGGAACTGCACGACCGAGCCGGTGCGCAGGTCGAAGGTCGGGCAGAAGCGCTTCTGGTAGAGCGTGCCGACGGTGATCCCGAGCAGGGCAGCCACGGCCGGCAGCATCATCGTGCCAAGCTGCCCGGCGGGCACCGCGCCGAACTTGCCCGAGACCACCAGCGCGACGCCGAGGAATCCGAGCGCCAGGCCCAGCCATTGCCGGGCGGTGACCCGCTCGCCCAGCAGCCAGCCGGCGCCCAGCGCGGTCAGCAGGGGTTGCATGCCCACGATCAGGCTGGCGATCCCGGCCGGCAGGCCATGGTGGATCGAGGTGAACACGCCGCCGAGATAGACGCCGTGGATCAGCAGGCCCGTCACGCCGATGTGGGCGGCGGTGCGCAGGTCTGCGGGCCAGCGCGCCCGGGCAGCCAGGGCCAGCGCGGTCATCAGGCCGATGACCAGCACGTAGCGCACCGACAGGAAGGTCAGGGGCTCGGCGTGGGGCAGGCCGAACTTGGCCCCGATGAAGCCGGTGCTCCAGAGCAGCACGAACAGGAGAGGGAACAGGCGCGCCATGCTCAGCGCAGCTCCGCAGGCCGGATCAGTGGGCCCCGCCGCCGAAGATGCGGGCCGCCACCACCACCAGCACGTGGACTTCGGCCTGGCTCAGGTCCGGCATCTCGTCGCGCAGGCGGCGGTAGGCCATGTGGTCCAGGCTGTGCCCGTTCCACTGACTCTCCGCCTCGAAGAACGGGCGGACGATGGCCAGCGCCTCGTCGATCCGCGCCCGGAGGTCCGAGTCGCGCCGCCGGTCGGGCTGGCGGCTGCCGCTGGCGTCGGTGTAGTGGGTCATGTCCTCAGTCGCCGAAGACCGCGCTGGTGTAGACCTCCTGGACATCGTCCAGGGCCTCCAGGGCATCCAGCAGCTTCTGCATCCTGGTGGCTTCGTCGCCGTCGAGCTCGGTCTCGTTGTCGGGTTTCATGGTGACCTCGCCGAACTCGGCCTTGTAGCCTGCTGCCTCGAGGGCGTCACGCACGTCGGTGAAATCGTTGGGGCCGGTGACGACCTCGATCGACCCGTCGTCATTGGTGATCACGTCCTCGGCCCCGGCCTCGAGGGCCGCGTCCATCAGGGCTTCCTCGTTCACGCCCGGCGCAAACATCAACTGGCCGCAGTGCTTGAACTGGTAGGCCACGCAGCCATCGGAGCCCATGTTGCCGCCGTGCTTCGAGAAGGCATGGCGCACATCGGCCACCGTTCGGGTCTTGTTGTCGGTGAGGCAGTCCACCATCACCGCAGCGCCGGCAATGCCGTAGCCCTCGTAGCGGATCTCCTCGTAGCTCACGCCCTCGAGTTCGCCGGTGCCCTTCTTGATGGCATTGTCGATCTTGTCCTTGGGCATGTTCTGCCCCTTGGCCTTGTCCACCGCCATCCGCAGGCGCGGGTTGAAGTTGCTGTCACCCCCGCCCATCTTGGCAGCGACGGTGATCTCCTTGGCCAGCTTGGAAAACGCTGCGCCTCGCTTTTCGTCCTGCCGGCCCTTGCGATGCTGGATGTTGGCCCATTTGGAATGACCCGCCATAAGAAACCTCTGCGCTGCCCTGGAATGGATTAAACCGCGCATTATACCTTGTGGCGCAAGGTGTTCCATGCGTGCCTGGCGGGCCGGGGTCTGTTAGATTCCTGTCATTCACACCGCACGGGAGACCGCCATGCGACTCGCCTTCCTGATTGCCCTGTGTGTGCTCGCGCCCGGCGTGCAGGCGCAACAGACCGGGCCTTCGCTGGTCTTCGAGGGGTGCGCCGACGCGCGCGGCGCTCCGGTGCCGGCCGTGGCCGACACCGGCCAGGCCGCCTTTGTCGAGTCCCGGCAGGCCGCCGCGGGCGCCGCCCTGTACTACAACCCCGAGGCCCTGCCGAAGCGCAAGGACCTGACCCGGGCCTTCCTGTTCGCCCAGGCCTGTGCCCGCCACAACCTCGGGCTGGCGGCCAGCGGGCTGTCGCTGGACGATGCCCGCAAGGCCGATTGCTGGGGCCTGGCGACCCTGCTGCGCTCGCAGCTGGTTGGCGACGAAGCCGGCGTGGCCGCGATCCAGGCCGACCTGGATCTTTCGCCCGAGGAGTGGGCGCGCCTGCCCGGGCCGCCGCGTGCCTTCAACCTCGCGGCCTGCTATCGCGAGGCCCTGCGCCTGCCATCCAGCGCGCCGCCCAGCGCACGCCAGGAAAACCTGAACGCCTGCCTGCACGCCTGCGGTGACCGCCTGTTCCATTGCCAGGGTGGTGCCCTGAGCAGTTCCGGGGCCTGCATGAATGCCTTCGAGAGCTGCGAAGCCGCCTGTGGCCGCTGAGCGATCCCATCCCCCAGAACCGATACGGAGACCCCGATGGCTGCGCCCCTCCTGATTGCCCGCAATGCCGACCGCGATGTGACGCTCCTGCCCCAGCTTGCCAACCGGCATGGCCTGATCACCGGGGCGACCGGCACGGGCAAGACCGTCACGCTACAGAAGCTGGCCGAGTCCTTCGCCATGATCGGCGTGCCGGTCTTCATGGCCGACGTGAAGGGCGATCTCTCCGGCATCGGCGCGGCAGGCAGCGCTTCGGAGAAGCTGATGAAGCGCCTGGCGGCGATCGGCATCACCGAGTTCCACCCCCGCGCCAACACGGCGGTGTTCTGGGATGTCTTCGGCGAGGCCGGCCACCCGGTCCGGGCCACCGTGTCGGACATGGGGCCGCTGCTGCTGTCGCGCCTGCTGAACCTCAACGACACCCAGTCCGGCGTCCTGCAGATCGTCTTCCGGATCGCCGACGACAACGGCCTGCTGTTTGCTCGACCTCAAGGACCTGCGCGCCATGGTCCAGCACGTGGGCGACAACGCCAAGACCTTCAAGACCCAGTACGGCAACATCTCGGCGGCCTCGATCGGCGCCATCCAGCGGGGCCTGCTGACCATCGAGGAGCAGGGCGGGGACCGCTTCTTCGGCGAGCCGATGCTCGACATCGCGGATCTGATGCAGACCGATGCGGATGGCCACGGGGTCGTCAATATTCTGGCCGCCGACCGGCTCTACAACAGCCCCAAGCTCTACTCCACCTTCCTGCTGTGGCTCCTGGCCGAGCTGTTCGAGCAGTTGCCCGAGGTGGGCGACGTGGAGAAGCCGAAGATGGTGTTCTTCTTCGACGAGGCCCACCTGCTGTTCGACGACGCGCCCGCGGCCCTGCTCGAGAAGATCGAACAGGTGGTCCGCCTGATCCGCTCCAAGGGGGTCGGGGTGTATTTCGTCACCCAGAATCCGCTCGACGTGCCCGACAGCGTGCTGGGCCAGCTCGGCAACCGGGTCCAGCATGCGCTGCGGGCCTTCACGCCGAGAGACCAGAAGGCGGTCAAGACCGCAGCCGACACGATGCGGGCCAACCCCGCCTTCGATGCGGCCGAGGCGATCACCGAACTGGGGGTCGGCGAGGCGCTGATCTCGTTCCTGGACGAGAAGGGGCGGCCCAACGTGGTGGAGCGGGTGTCGGTGATCGCCCCCGGCTCGCGCCTGGGGCCCATGGATGCGGCGGAGCGCGATCGGGCCATCAAGGCGTCCCTGCTCTTCGGCCACTACGAGCAGGTGCTGGATCGGGAGTCGGCCTTCGAAAAACTGCGGGCCAACGCCGTCGCGGCGCAGGATGCCGCCGACGCACCCCCGGTCAAGACCGAGGCGTCCCAGGGCGAGGGCGGTGGCGGCATGCTCGGCGGCGCGATCGGCGAGATCCTGTTCGGCAGCACCGGCCCTCGGGGCGGTCGCCGCGACGGGATCGTCCAGTCGGCGGCCAAGAGCGCGGCGCGCTCGGTGGCCAGCTCGCTCGGACGCCAGATCGTGCGGGGGATTCTCGGTTCGCTGCTGGGCGGGTCGCGCCGCCGCTAGCCAGCGGCAGGCCCGGCGGGAGCCGGGCAGCGCCGCTTGCGGGTCAGTAGATGTGGGTCAGGATCAGACCGCCGCCCACGTCCGGGCTGTTGTCCGAGAATCCATGGATCAGGTAGCCCTGCAGCTTCCACTGCTCGGCCAGCCGGTGGCTGGCAAACAGCATCAGCTCCTGGATCTCGGCGCCTGTGCGGGTGACGTTGTCGCGCCAGTCGTAGGTGGCGCCGACGAAGGTCGAGGGGATCACCCGGTAACCGGCTCCGATGGAGGTGTAGAGCGGGTCACGGTAGTCGCGCCCGTCCGGATCGCCGTATTTCTTCTTGCCCAGCGTGCCGAAGATCGTCACCCCCGAGACCACGGTGGCGGCGTCGATCTGAAGCGCGAAGTCAGTCTTGCCGGTACCCAGCGCCTTGTCCTCGTCAGCGGTCGGTATCTTGACCTTGCCGATCACCTCGAGCAGCAGGGCGCTGCTCTGGACGAGCATGTAGCCACCCGACAGCACCAGGTCGCCGATGCCCGATTCCGTCGCTGTCTCGTTCTCCGACCCTTCGGCCGGCACCCGGTCCGGCCCGATGCCGATCACGTCGCCGGGCCCCGTGGTCCGGATCCAGGGCAGGCTGGCCTTGAAGGTCATGGGGCCGGTTTCGTACTTGGCAATCACGGGGAGGACCCAGGTCTCGGTGTCCCGGTCACTGCCATAGTCGCCCGTGGAGTAGTCGAGGCCGACCGACATCGACAGGGTGCCGGCGCTTGCCGGCAGGGTTGACGCGAACAGCGCCGTGGCAAGGGCGTGACGCAGGCTTGGGGTCATCAGGATCCTCCGTTCTCGATGCGCACGGCGGGGCCCAGGCCTTGGGCCGCCACCCAGTCCCGCCATTGTATGCGTTGCCTCATGCGCCAAGCTTAAATCCGAATGCCATCGCGCTCGTCAGACGTGGTATATTAGTAGAATCTAATTTTATGGAGTCGACGTCATGAATCGCATCTTGCTTGCCGCCCTGATCGCCTGGGGTGGATGTGTCCAGGCCGGTGAAGTCGACGGCCTGCTCGAGAGAACCCGCCAGGAGGTCCTGCCGGTCCTGCCCAAGGTGGCCGGCATGATGAAGCACACCGTGGAGACCGAGGGTGTGGCGGCGGCCATCCCGGTCTGCAAGGAGAAGGCGCCCGAGCTCATGGCGGAGAAGGCGGCGTCGCTGGGCTGGAAGATCCGTCGGGTCAGCCTCAAGCCCCGTAACGCCCAGCGCGCCACGCCGGACGCCTGGGAGCAGGCCCAGCTGGAGGCCTTCGACCGCCGCCGGGCCGCGGGTGAGGATCCCAAGGGGATCGAGGTCGGCGAGATCGTCGCGGCTGCTGACGGCACGCGCGTCTTCCGCTACATGAAGGCGCTGCCCGTGGCGCCGGTGTGCGTGCAGTGCCATGGCGAACGGGACGCACTGGCGCCCGAACTGCGGGCGGCAATCGAGCAGGCCTATCCGCAGGATCGGGCCACCGGCTATGCGCCGGGTGACCTGAGGGGCGCGCTGTCGGTCACGCGTCCGCTGTAGGCCCGGGCGGCACAGCGTCCGGGTCGCGGATCGCGTCCTGGATGCGCGCGATGGCCGGCAGGCTGCGCTCCAGGGCCACGATGCACTCCGGGTCGAAGCGGCTGCCGGCGTGCGCCTGCATCCAGGCCAGGGCGCGTGCGTTGTCCCACCGGTCCTTGTAGGGCCGCAGCGAGGTCAGGGCGTCGAAGCTGTCGGCCACGGCGACGATTCGGGCTTCTACCGGGATGTCGCAGCCGGTCAGCCCGTCCGGATAGCCGGAGCCATCGAAGCATTCGTGGTGGTGGCGAATGATGTGCCTCAGAAGTTCGATGTGCGGGAAGGGAGCAGCGGCATTGTCGAGCATGATCTGGACGATCTCGCAGCCACGCGCCGGATGCTGGCGCATGATCTCCCATTCGCCCGGGTCGAGGCCCTCGGGCTTGAAGAGGATCGCATCCGGCATGGCCAGCTTGCCGATGTCGTGCAGCGGCGCGTAGAGGAAGACGTTCTCGACGAATTCATCGGTCAGCCCCCAGGGTTCCGCCAGCCGCAGGGCGATCTCGCGCGAGAAGCGGGCCATCCGCTCCAGGTGCTCGCCGGTTTCCGGATCGCGTACGCGCGCCACCTTGCCGAGCGCCACGATGGCGCCCATCAGGATGCGCGTGGCGTCCAGATCCTCGCCGATGGTCAAGGCCACCAGCCGGGCCGCACATTCGACGATCGGCAGGGCGCGCTCGTCGAACTGACCGGCTTCGTAGCTGTTGAAGAAGACGAAGCCCAGCACCGCGTCGCGATGCGACAGCACGGCCGTGTAGCTCGAGCGGTAGCCCTGGCCGATGATCCGGCGGGAGTGCTCGGAGCCGTGGAAATACGCTGCCTCGAGGTCGTTGGCGATCCGTGGGCCGCCCTGCCGCAGCAGTTCGCGCAGCGACGGTACCTCGGAGAGGGCAATGCCGTAGTGGCTGAGGGGATCCTCTCCACGGCTGCTGTGGGCCAGGGTATGCAGCATGTCCGTGTTGGCGTCGTACAGGGCGACAGCGATGCGCGCGAGTCGCGGCAGCTTGTCGCTCAGCAGGCCATGGATGGCCTCGAGCCTTTCGGTCAGCGTCTGGGCGGAAGGTGGAGGCATTGGGGTGGTGTCGGGAGCGGCCGTCGAATGGTATCTTGACCGCTGAGCCGGCGGTTGACCTGTGTCAGCCCGGCTGGATCGGACGGACGGTCAGGTCCGGGGTCGCCTCGGGCCGCGACGCACGCCCGACGGAAAACCCGAACGGGAGGTCCGCATGAGTCCGCAAGCCCTCGAGATCCTGATGAGCGACATCGAGACGACCGATCCGCTCGACTTCTCCGATCTGCTGCTGGACGAGGACGGCGCGCGCCGCCTGATGGCTCAGCACTTCTGCCAGCTCGACAGCAGCCTGTCCGACGCGGGCCTCGATGCCGAGGACCGGGTGGCCGTGATGGCGGCCATCGCCGCCCACACGATGGAGGCCAACTTCCTCATCCACGTCCAGCGCCTGCGGGACCAGGGCGAGGGGTTCGATCTGCAGCGCTGGATGGCGGAGCGCGGCTTCGGCGCCTAACGCCTAACTTTCCGGGGGGCCGCCGCGGCGCCTGGCCCGCTTGACCGGCTTGCGGTGGCGCAGGGCGCACTCGAGCGCCCGCCGCGCCCACGGCAGCATGGCCTGGGGGCTGTCGAGGGCCTCGTCGGGTGCGCTCCAGTAGCCCATCGTGAACACCCGCCCGTCCGGCTGCGTGTACTGAAACACCTGGCTGCCGGCCGCCTCGAAGGGCGCCTGCGCGTCGGCGTCGGCCTTCAGGAACAGGATGTCCCAGGCCACCAGCGCGAAGAACAGGTCGTCGCAATAGAAACCATAGCCGCCGAACATGCGCCGGACGCGGATCGCCCCGAGGGGGGCGAACAGCTCCAGCGCGTGGTCGACGATCTCCGGACGTGGCTGGGCGGCCATGGCGTCAGCCCGACAGGCCCAGGCGCTCGACAATGGCCGTGGTCGGCCCGGCCTGGTTCATGCTGTAGAAATGCAGCCCGGGCACCCCGAGGGCGATCAGCTGCTCGCACAGCTCGGTGACCACGTCGAGGCCGAAGGCCTTGATCGAATCGCTGTCGTCTCCGAAGGCCTCGAGCTTGCGCCGCATCCAGCGTGGGATCTCGGCACCGCAGGCGTCGGAGAATCGCGCCAGCTTGGAGAAGCTGACGATCGGCATGATGCCCGGCACGATGGGGGCCTCGATTCCCACCCGCCGGCTTTCGTCGACGAAGTGGCGGTAGGCATCCACGTTGTAGAAGTACTGGGTGATGGCCGCGTCGGCGCCCGCGTCCATCTTGCGCTTGAAGGCCTGCAGGTCGTCCCGCGGCGAGCGCGCCTGGGGGTGGTACTCGGGGTAGGCTGCCACCTCGATCCGGAAGGTGTCGCCCGTCTCGGCGCGGATGAACTCGACCAGCTCATTGGCATAGCGGAACTCGCCCGGGTCCTGGACGCCCGACGGCAGGTCGCCCCGCAGCGCCACGATGCGGCCGATGCCGGCCTCCCGGTAGCGGGCCAGGATCTCGCGGATGCTGTCGCGGGTCGAGCCGACGCAGGACAGGTGCGGCGCGGCCTCGAGGCCCTCCCGCTGGATCTCGAAGACGGTCTCGAAGGTCCGTTCGCGGGTCGAGCCGCCCGCGCCGTAGGTGACCGAGAAGAACTCGGGCTTCAATTGGGCGAGCTTGCCGCGCACCGTGCGCAGCTTCTCCATGCCCTCCGGGGTCTGGGGCGGGAAGAACTCGATGCTGAAGGGGGTCTTGCCTGTCATGTCGTGTTTCCTGGGGCATCCGGATAATTGGCCCGCGATGCATGGATGAAGAATTCCCGGTTGCCGTCGCCACCGGTGATCGGGCTGTCGAAGTAGTCTAGGACCGCCAGCCCGGCCTGCCCGGCGCCGTGGCGAACGCGTGCCTCGACGTCGCCGTAGCGGGACGCATCGCGCACGATGCCGCCTTTGCCGAGACCATCCGGCCCCACTTCGAACTGGGGCTTTACGAGGGCGAGGACCTGCCCGGCCGGCGCCAGCAGGGCGCGCCAGCGCGGCATCAGCAGGGTCAGCGAAATGAAGCTCGCGTCGCAGACGATCAGGTCGAAGCCGGTGGCGGGCAGGTGGCTGCCCAGCGCCGCTGCATCGAGTTCGCGGGCATTCACCCCCTCGATGCAGACGACGCGCGGATCGCCGGCCAGGCGCCGGTGCAACTGGCCATGGCCGACATCGACTCCGACGACCTGGTGGGCGCCCGCCTGCAGCAGGCAATCGCTGAATCCGCCCGTCGACTGGCCCACGTCGAGGCAGCAGGCGTCCGCGACGGACAGTCCGGTGTGGGTCAGCGCGCCTGCCAGCTTGAGCCCGCCGCGCGAGACGTAGCGATCGGTTTCATCGTCGGCGACGGAGAGTTGCGCGCTGGCCGCCAGTTCCTGGGAGGGCTTGCCGACAGGCTCGCCGTCGGCGCTGACGCGCCCGGCCTCGATCATCCGCCGAGCTGCGCTGCGCGACTCGGCCAGTCCCGCCTCGACCAGCAACTGGTCCGCCCGTATCCGGCCATGCGCGCGCGCAGAGGCCGGACGCTCCCGCAGCTCCGCCTTCGGACGGCGCCCTCGCGAATGAAACGAATTCATGCTCACGTCTGCGCCGTCCCGACGGATCTCAGTAGCGGTAGTGATCGGCCTTGTACGGACCGTCCATGGGCACGCCGATGTAATCCGCCTGGGTCTGCGTCAGGCGGGTCAGCTTGACGTTCAGCTTCCTGAGCTGCAGGCGCGCGACCTTCTCGTCCAGATGCTTGGGCAGCGTGTAAACGCCGACCGGATAGTCCGCGGTGCGCTGGAACAGCTCGATCTGGGCGATCGTCTGGTTGGCGAAGGACGAGCTCATCACGTAGCTGGGGTGGCCCGTGGCGCAGCCCAGGTTCACCAGCCGGCCCTTGGCGAGCAGGATGATGCGCTTGCCGTCGGGGAAGATCACGTGGTCCACCTGGGGCTTGATCTCCTCCCATTCGTAGCGCTCGAGGGAGGCG
>JAGRFX010000437.1 GCA_020445805.1 Rhodocyclaceae bacterium | reverse complement strand
ACCATCGAAATCGGCAACACGGACGCAGAAGGGCGCCTGATCCTGTGCGACGCGCTGACCTACGTCGAGCGCTTCGAGCCGGCCTGCGTCATCGATATCGCCACCCTGACCGGTGCCTGCATCATTGCGCTGGGCAAGATCCCCAGCGGGCTGCTGGCCAACGACGACGCGCTGGCAGCCGAGCTTCTGGCCAGCGGGCAGACCAGTGGCGACCGCGCATGGCAGTTGCCGCTGTGGGACGACTACCAGGATCTCCTGAAGAGCAATTTTGCCGACATGGCCAACATCGGCGGCCGCTACGGTGGCGCCATTACGGCTGCGGCCTTCCTGGCCCGCTTCACCAAGCAGTACAAGTGGGCCCACCTCGACATCGCCGGCACGGCCTGGCTGTCGGGTGATGCCAAGGGCGCCACCGGCCGCCCGGTGCCGCTCCTCACCGAGTTCCTGATGTCGCGCTGCAGCGGCGACTGAAGCCGCCTTGGGGACCGAGATCCACTTCTACCACAACACCCCGGACCGGCTCGCCGCGGCCTGCCGGATCGCCGCGCGGGCCCTCAGCGGGGGCCGCCGGCTGGCGGTACGCATTCCGGACGAGGCGCAGCGGCGGCGCTTCGACCAGTTGCTGTGGACCCATGAGCCGGGCAGCTTCGTCCCGCACGTGGCGGTGGATTCGCCTCTGGCCGGCGAGACGCCGATCGTGTTCGGTGGCGGTGAGGCCGCGTGGCCCCACGCCGATGTACTGTTGAACCTGGGCGACGACCTGCCGGCAGATTTTGCGCAGTTTGCCATGCTGCTGGAGGTGGTGGGCACCGACGACGCATCGCGCCAGGCCGCGCGCACACGGTGGATGCACTACAAGGGCTGCGGCCTCGAGCCGGTGCCCCACGACCTGGGCAGCAAGGCGCCGTCATGAATACACCCGGCTACGAGCCTGCGCTGCCGGACGATTTCGAGCAGGCCGACGAACTGATCGAGAAGGCCGACGCCCTGATCCGGCGCCACCAGGCCCACGAGGATGCGTTCGACGACCTGCCGGTGCTGACCGAGATCGTCGAGGTCGAACCCGAACCGGCGGACGATCCGGCACAGGAAGCCGACGCCCTGGACGAGGACGCCGACGATCCGCCGCCAGCACCCGCGACCATCGCCGGCGCCATCGACGAGTCGCTGCTGGTCGAGCGGCTGATCAGCCTCGATGCCAAGCTGACGCTGGCCATCGAGGACTGGGTCACGGGCGAACTGCCCCAGATCCTTTCGCGCGAGTTCGACGCCCTCAACGAGCGCATCCGCGCCGAATGCATCGCCCACCTGCGGGCCACCCTGATCCCCGAGCTGTCCCAGGACATCTCGGCGCTGATCGATCCGCCCCAGGACTGATCCCTTCTCCAGCGCGCGGCGGCAGTGACCTGTGACGGGGGGCCCACGATCGGCCCCCGCCAGTCCGTTATAATCGTCGTTTCGCCTGCAACCCCCTCACGACGAGCCCCTGCTTCATGGAACTGGCCAAGAGCTTTGAGCCGGCTGCGATCGAGTCGCACTGGTACCCCGAATGGGAGTCGCGCGGTTATTTCGCCGCCGGTCTCGACACCGACAAGTCGGACGCCTTCTGCATCCTGCTGCCGCCCCCCAATGTCACCGGCACGCTGCACATGGGTCATGGTTTCAACCAGACCATCATGG
>JAGRFX010000436.1 GCA_020445805.1 Rhodocyclaceae bacterium | reverse complement strand
CGAACGCGGTGTACGAGGCCTACAAGGCGGCCCGACGGCATGTCGCGGAGGCGGCGTCGGACCCGGTGCCGATCCACCTTCGCAATGCGCCCACCCGACTGATGAAGGAGCTGGGGCATGGCAAGGCCTACCGCTATGCCCACGACGAGCCGGGCGCCTATGCGGCCGGGGAGACCTATCTGCCCGACGGCATGGCGCGGCCGGGCTGGTACCGCCCGACCGACCGGGGCCTGGAGCAGCGGATCGGCGAGAAGCTCACTCGACTTCGCGCCCTCGACGCAGCCTGGGAGGCTGGTCAGCGGGACACGTGAGCCGGCCTGCTACCGGCCCGCTCAATGCACGAGCGGATGGTCCTGCTGGAAGCGCGCGCAGATCACGCGGACCCGCTCCGCCTTCTCGAAATCCCCGCGGCGTTCGGCGCGATGGAGCATCTCGGCCATGAACTGGCTGAGAATCAGCACGCCTTCGGGGGTCTGGACGAGGCCGCAGGCAATCTGGGCGGCGGCGACGTCGGGAATGGCTTCGTGTTCGGCGATCAGTGCGACCTCGTCTTCAGTCAGGTCGCAATAATCCAGGCAATCCCTGATGGATAGCATGCGGTCTCCTCCGTTCCGGGCACCGTCTGAGCGCGGCGCCTCTCGATCAAGTATTTCAATATGGCTCAAAGAGCCGCGCGCGGGAAAAAAGTTTCTGCGACAAAGTGCAAGCGGCCATTGGTGATGACTATCGACCCGGGGCCCGGCTCGCGGGGGGGCGGCCCGAAACGGTAGAATCCCGCCTTTGCCATTCGACATTTCCGGACCGAACACCATCATGCTCGACATCCAGCTTCTCCGCAGCCAGATCGACGACGTCGCTGCGGCACTCGCCCAACGGGGGATGCAGCTCGACACCGCCGCCTTCGCGGCCCTCGAGGAACGGCGCAAGGGCCTCCAGGCGCGTACCCAGGAACTCCAGGCCCAGCGCAACGCGCTGTCCAAGCAGATCGGCATGCTGAAGGGCAAGGGCGAGGATGCGTCGGCGGTGATGGCCGAGGTCGGTGGCATCGGCGACGAACTCAAGCGCAACGAACAGGAACTGGGCGAGCTGCTGGCCAAGATCAACGACTTCGTGGCCGGCCTGCCCAATCTGCCCCACGCCTCGGTACCGGCCGGGCGCTCCGAAGCGGACAATGTCGAAGTCAGCCGCTGGGGCACGCCGCGTCAGTTCGACTTCGAGGTGCGCGACCACGTGGACGTGGGCGCCGCCCTGGGTGGGCTCGACTTCGAGACTGCGGCCAAGGTCTCGGGCGCGCGCTTCGCCATCTTGCGGGGCGGTATCGCCCGCCTGCATCGGGCGCTCGCCCAGTTCATGCTCGATACGCACACCCGCGAGCACGGCTATGCCGAGGTTTCGGTGCCCTACCTGGTCAATCCGGCCAGCATGTTCGGCACCGGCCAGCTGCCCAAGTTCGAGGAGGACCTCTTCCGCGTGCCCAGGGCCGACGGGGGGCACTTCTACCTGATCCCCACGGCCGAGGTCCCGGTCACCAACATCGTGCGCGATGAACTCCAGACGGCCGGTTCGGTGCCCATGAAGTTCGTCTGCCACACGCCGTGCTTCCGCTCGGAGGCCGGGTCCTACGGTCGCGACACGCGCGGCATGATCCGCCAGCACCAGTTCGAGAAGGTCGAGCTGGTCCGCATC
>JAGRFX010000435.1 GCA_020445805.1 Rhodocyclaceae bacterium | reverse complement strand
CCTTGGCGCAGGCCGGGTCGCCCGCACACAGGTCGCACTTCTGCACCTTGCCCACGTCCGCCATGTAGTTCACGGTGCCGAACGGGCAGGCGATGGTGCACACCTTGCAGCCGACGCAGGTGTCTTCGTACACCACCTTGGCGCCGGTCTTCTTGTCGAGCTTGATGGCATCGACGGGACAGGCCTGCAGGCACCAGGCATCGGCGCACTGGGTACAGGTGTAGGGCACCTTGCGACCTTCGGCTTCGAAGTTGAAGATCTTGATGCGGGACTTGGCGGGATTGATGACCCCCGTCTTTTCGTACGAGCATGCCATTTCGCACTGCAGGCAGCCGGTACATTTCTGGGGGTCGAGGTGCAGCGATTTCATCATGGGCTGGTCCTCCGGGTGTATTCGGTTGAAGCTCGGCGCTTATCCAACAGGGTCTTCTGGCGCAAGAGGCGTGCCGTTCCGGCCGGGGCCCCAGGCGGCGGATTCCGTGAGAAAACCGGGGACAGTCGTCTCAGGTGCTGCTCCCGGGTGGTACAGGTGCTCCAGATTGGAGCACTTGCTGAGCGAAACAGCGGCCTTCGCAGAGCGATTGCATATTTGCCTGCCCGGATGCGGCGCTTGCAGTCGTCGCCGACGACAGGTGGCATATGCTTTGTATAGGCAATCGGGATCATAAAGCCAACGGCGGAGACTCAGGCATGCATGCCGATCCGGGGTGCGGTACCGGTGGAAGGGAGACGGCTCTGGACCCGGCCGTGGTCAGGGCCGAGGTCATGCGGCGGGTCGCTCCGCTGCCCCGCTTTGAGCGGGTGGGTCTGACCGCTGCCCTGGGCCGGGTGCTGTACGAGGCGGTGGATGCGGCGGGCCTGCCGGCCGGACGCCGGGTGGGACCGCTGGAACTGGGGTGGCTCGCCGGCAGCGGGGCCGCCGAGGTGGCGGTCCATGCGCGGCCGCGGGTCGCGGTCCTGTGCACGGGTGATGAACTGCAGTCCATCGGCTCGGTGCTCGAGCCGGGGAAGATCCACGACAGCAACCGCTACCTGCTGCATGGTCTGCTCGCCCGCTGCGGCGCGGAGGTGGTGGACCGCGGGCGTGTGGCGGATGATCCGGTCGACCTGGGCCTGGCCTTGCGGGCTGCGGCCGAGGTTTCGGATGCGGTCCTCACGACCGGCGGCGTCTCGGCGGGGGATGCGGACCTGGTCTGCGGGGCGCTGGCGTCCTGTGGCGAACTGCTCATCCGCCGGGTCGCCGTCCGACCCGGGCGACCCATGGCCTTCGGACGCATCGGCAGCACCTGGGTCTTCTCGCTGGCCGGCAAGCCCTCGGGCGTGCTGTCCGCGTTTCTGGGCCTGGTCGGGGACGCGGTCCGCCGCCTGGGCGGGGAGGTGCCGCGGCCCGCGGCCCCGCGCCTGCCGATGGTCCTGGCCGAGCCGCTGGCCAAGCGCCACTCGCGCGCGGAGTTCGTGCAGGGCATCATGTTCGAGCGGGATGGCCGCTGGATGGTGCGGGCCAGCCGCATCGAGGGCGGGCGCCTGTGTTCCATGAGCGCCGCCAATTGCTACATCGTGATGGCCCCCGAGCAGCGAACGGTGGCCGCCGGCCAGACCGTGCTGGTGCAGGCCTTTGGAGACCGAGTCTGATGGATGACCGCCAACTGATCCGCTACAGCCGCCACATCATGCTGGCCCCCATCGACATCGATGGGCAGCAGCGCCTGCTCGACG
>JAGRFX010000434.1 GCA_020445805.1 Rhodocyclaceae bacterium | reverse complement strand
GAGGATGTCGCGGAAGCCGTCGCGATACTGGCGGGCGATGCTGTCGCGGTCCGCCGCCAGGGCCATCGCCTGTCGCAGGTCCACCCGTGGTGCGTCGGCCACGTCCTCGGCGTCCGCGGTGCCAAGCCCGCCGGGCGCCGCCAGCGCGATGGCACGATAGCCCGCCCTGGCGTCATCAAGATCGAGTCCGGCAAGGACCCCCTCGACGGCACCGAGGAGGGCCGCTGGCGAAGCCACGGTGAGCGCGCGCCGGGCCCGCGCCAGCGGGACGCAGAGGAGGAGGATGCCGAGGTTGGTATTGCAGCCCACGGCGTCGCGCGTGGCCGCCACGGCCCGCTCGATGCCCTGCCCCACCCCATCGCTGTCGGTCAGCGCCTGGGCCGCCGCGCGGGCGCTGTCGAGGAACTGCCGGGCCGCCATGCGATGGCCTGCCGACGCCTGGCTTACGTTGCCGGCCTTGCGCACGGCCACGTCGAGGCCGCAGGCCCAATGCCAGGCGGCCGCGATGGGCCCGGCCACCGCGTCGTGGCTCACGAGCCGGCGCGCGTCGACAGCCCCGGCCCCAGCGGCAGGCCCAGGCGACGCGCGAGCAGGTCGTCGACGATGGCCTGGGCGATATCGACCGAGGTCACTTTCTGGAGCCCGCGCCACGCCGCCACGCCATTGACCTCCATGACCGTGGCGCCGCCGGGGGCCTCGGGATCCGGCAGCAGGTCCACGCCGGCGTAGTCCATCCCGAGGGCTGCCGAGGCCTGCTCCGCCAGGGACGCGAGCGCCGGCGTGAGCGGCGCGGCCACGCTCCGGGCCCCCTGGGCGATGTTGCGGACCCAGTGGTCGCTGACCCGCTGCATGGCCGCCACCGCCCGGCCGCCGACCACCAGCACCCGCCAGTCGAAACCGGCCCGCGCGGGCTGGGCGACATAGCGCTGGAGGTAGGCCAGCCGCCCGAAGTCCTTGAGGTCGGGCAATGGGACGAACTGCCCCTCCACCAGGCCGACGCGGACCAGCCCCTTGCCCTGGGATCCGAACACCGGCTTGAGGACCAGTCCGCGGCCGGCGGACGCCTCGCGGACCAGCACCCGGCGGGCTTCGACCTCGGACTCGGCGGCCCAGGCCTGGGGGGTCGCTACGCCGGCCCGCGCCAGCAGGAAGCTGGTCATGGCCTTGTCCACGGAGCGCTCGATCGCGCGGGCATCGTTATAGACCGGCACGCCCATCTCGCGCAGGGCATGGAGGATTCCGAGCCGCTTGGTGATCTGCTCCAGGGTGCCGCCGGCGATACCCCGCACGATGACCGCCACCGGCAGGCGCCGGCCAAAGCCCGGGATGCACAGGCCGTAGGGTGCTGCGGTGTCGAAGCGGCAGTCCGCCAGGTCGGCACAGCGCCCTTCGAAGCCGCGACGTCGCAGGGCCTCGCGCAGCTTGCGGGTATGCCAGCCGGTCTCGTCCGTGAGGATCGCGACGCGCGGATGCCCGACCTCGCCGAGCGGCGTCATTCGCTCAGCCACAGCGAGCGCAAGAGGGCCATGTCGAGCGCGCCGGCCCGCCAGCTCCGCCCGGTGGCGACGTTGCTGACCCACACCTCGGCCGGCGCGAATAGGCCGGGGTCGATCTTGTAGAAGTCGTACTCCACCTCGCGGAAGATATCGGCGAAGCTGCGCCCGTAGTCGCGGGAGTTGGACGACGGCAGCATGCGCGCCAGGCGTGCCGCCTCGGCGTCCTCGCAGCTGACCGTCAGCCGCACCTGGCCGCCG
>JAGRFX010000433.1 GCA_020445805.1 Rhodocyclaceae bacterium | reverse complement strand
CCAAGAGCATCAACCAGCGCAACAGCGCCACCCTCGGCTATGCCGAGCAGGAAGCCAACATCGGCTCCCTGAAGTAATCAGGCTGGCCGAGCACGGGCGTGGCTGCGCCACGCCATGATTTCTTACATATCCCACCGGCCACGCACTCAATGTGCGCACCTGGCGGGCCGTAAGAACCTGCAGGGCTTCACGGCCCTGAATCCTCCCTCCTCTTGCCATGGCAGGACCTCTGGTCCTGCTTTTTTTTGCCCCCCTTCCCCGGCTACGCCATCCAAGTTTTCAATCGATCGCCCTCCAGGCTTGACCCACGGCCTTTCAAAGTGCCATTGTCATATCCGTATGTCGTATTCCATGCCGACATGCGACATACCCGTCATCAATCAAGGAGGAGATTCCCATCATGTCCCTACGTATGTTCGCCGCCGGCCTGGCCGGGGCCGTCACCCTTGCCCTGGCGACCCCCGCCCTGGCCGCGCCTGCCTGCAAGGGCCAGGACAAATCCGCGTGCGGCGCAAATGCCGCCTGCACCTGGATTGACGCCTACACCACCCAGTCCGGCAGCAAGGTCAATGCCTATTGCCGCAGCAAGGGCGGCAAGACCACCGAGAAGAGCGGCGCCGCAAACGCGAAGGCCAAGTCCGACGCGGAGACCCGTTCGCAACGCTCGCCCAGTGCGGCGAAGGGCAACAAGGGCACGTCCTGACAAGCCCCGACCCGAGCGACAGGGCGGCGGGCAGGAGAGCGCGGTCGCGGGCGTTTTCTTGCGCCCCTCCGCGCATCCGGGTGCGCCGGCCCCGCGGCACTCGTCCGCCGGCCGCCTGCGCCGGCGGGGTCTGCCGCCGGCCGACATCGGATCCCGGTGGCGCGCGCAGGCCGCCTCACACCGGCGGCCCCACGGGCGGGCGAACTTCACGCCGGCGCCTGTCGCCTGCATTTCCACCTCGATGACAAGCCGCTAAACTCCTGCGCTTTCCAGCGCATCCCGATCAGGAGTCCTCCGTGGCGTCATTTCCCAAGCCAAGCCTGCCCGCGGGCCTGACATCCGCCCCCCTGAAGCTGCTCATGCCGCTGGCGGCCTTGATCGGGGTCGTCCTGATCGCGAAGGAGTCGGTCTTCTACGCGGAGCCGGGCTACGTCTATCACGTGCGGACAGTCACCGGCCAGGAGCACGCGGTCTCGGACGTCGGCTACCAGTTCTTCCTGTGGGGTCGCTGGAATGCCTGGAAACGTGCCCTGACGGTCCAGGCCGTATCCGGCGCCAGCGAAGACCTGGCCTATGCCGAGATCGAGTCCGCGGAGACCAGCGCGTCGATGCCGCCGCTCAATATCATGTATCTCGACCAGGTCGATGCGGACGCGGAAGCGACGGTGCGCTTCTCGATCCCGACCGACAACGACGGCTTCCTGCGCCTGGCCCACGAGTACCGCACACCCGCCAACCTGCTGCGCACGGCGCTGATCCCCGCCTTCAAGGAAACCCTGCAGGCGACGGCGTCGCTGATGAGTGCAGAGGAGTACTACAGCGGCGCCCGCACCGAGTTCAACAGCGAGTTCGAGAACCAGATGAACAATGGCATCTACCTGGTCCGACGCGAGGAAACCTACGCCAACTCGCCGCGCAAGGTGAAGGGGTCCGCCAACGCCACCCTGGGCAATGAGCAGGAGGAGTTCGGCAACGAGTCGAAGGTGGTCTACGTGGTTCGCAAGGTCGTCGACGAGAGTGGCAACCCCCAGCGCAAGGCCCAGAAGTTCACCACCTTCGGCATC
>JAGRFX010000432.1 GCA_020445805.1 Rhodocyclaceae bacterium | reverse complement strand
ATCATCATCGGCGGGGTCGGCTCGATCATGGGGTCCTTCCTCGGCGCGGCCTTCATCGTGCTGCTGCCGATCTTCCTGGACAACGTGATCCCGCATCTCTTCGGGGGTCTGTTCTCCGCCAGCTTTGCGTCGAACCTGCAGCTGATCGTGTTCGGCGGCCTGATCATCTTCTTCCTTATCGTCGAGCCCCATGGCCTTGCCCGGCTGTGGCAGATCGCCAAGGAGAAGCTGCGGCTGTGGCCCTTCCCCCACTAAGCTGCGAACCTATGGCCGGCGGGGCGCCCTGCGGCCCGACCAGCTTGTATCAAGAGAAGCACCACACACCACAAGAGGAGGCAATCCATGGAATTCAAGAAGACCGTCATGCTGGGTGCGCTTGTCGCGGGCACGCTGGCAGCCGGCGTCGCTGCGGCCGCGGAGCAGTTCATCGGCTTGCCGAGCTATCGGGTCGGCGCCTACGCCGCCGGCGGCTCCGGCATCTACGGTGGCTGGATCGACTACATGAACATGATCAACGAACGCGACGGTGGTGTCGGTGGCGTGAAGCTGGTCTATGAAGAGTGCGAAACCGAATACAACAACGCCCGTGGCGTCGAGTGCTACGAGCGTCTGAAGACCAAGGGCGAGACCGGTAACTCGATGTTCTCGCCGCTGTCCACCGGCATCACCTACTCGGTGCTGGACAAGGTGCCGGCCGACAAGATCCCCCTGGTGACCATCGGCTACGGCCGCACCGACGCGGCCGACGGCAGCGTGTTCCCGTGGGTCTTCCCGCTGATCACGACCTACTGGTCCCAGGCGACGACGATGATCAAGTACATCGAGTCGAAGGAAAAGGACCTCAAGGGCAAGAAGATCGTCCTGCTCTACCACGATTCGGCCTATGGCAAGGAGCCCCACGCCGTCCTCGACCGCATGGCCGCCGACAAGGGCTTCACCGTCGAGAAGATCGCCGTGGCCCACCCCGGCAACGAGCAGCAGTCCCAGTGGCTGCAGATCCGCCAGATCCGTCCCGACTGGGTCATCCTGTGGGGCTGGGGCGTGATGAACCCGACCGCCCTCAAGGCCGCGGCCAAGACCGGCTTCCCGCGCGAGAAGATGCTCGGCGTGTGGTGGTCCGGCGCCGAGGAAGACACCATCCCGGCCGGCTCCGCCGCCAAGGGCTTCACCGCGGCAGGCTTCAACGTGGCCGGTGACAACTACCCGGTCATCAAGGAGATCAAGCAGCAGATGTATGCCAAGGGCAAGGGCAACATGGAAGACGAGTCCCGCGTCGGCAGCGTGTACTACAACCGCGGCGTGGTGCACGGAATCATCGCCGTCGAGGCCATCCGCAAGGCCCAGGAGAAGTACGGCAAGGGCAAGGCCCTGACCGGCGAGCAGATCCGCTGGGGCTACGAGAACCTCAATATCGACGACAAGAAGCTCGCCGAGCTGGGGGCCGCCGGCTTCATGCCCGCGCTGAAGACCTCGTGCAACGACCACGAGGGTTCCGGCAAGGTCAAGTACCAGACCTGGGACGGCGCCAAGTGGAAAGTGGTGACCGACTGGATCGATGCCGACAAGCAGCTGGTGCGCGGCATGATCGAGGAGTCCGCCACCAAGTACGCCAAGGAAAAGGGCATCACCCCGCGCGACTGCTCGAAAGAGATGTAATTCGCCGACCACCGCGGCCCCGGGCGGGGTCGCGGTCCGCCTTCCCCGCAAGGGAAGGTCCCCCGAGGCCATCGCGCCGGTGGCCTGGGGGGACCTTCTCCGGCCCTGCCGGGGAG
>JAGRFX010000431.1 GCA_020445805.1 Rhodocyclaceae bacterium | reverse complement strand
GTTCAACCGGGACGAGGCCGGCGTGATGCATCCGCTGCCCAAGCCCTCGGTGGACACCGGCATGGGCCTGGAGCGGATCTCGGCCGTGCTGCAGCACGTGCACGCGAACTACGAGATCGACCTGTTCCAGACCCTGATCGCCGCGGCCGCACGCGAAACCCACTGCGCCGATCTCGACAGCCCCAGCCTCAAGGTGCTGGCCGACCACATCCGGGCCTGCAGCTTCCTGCTGGCCGACGGGGTGATCCCCGGAAACGAGGGGCGCGGCTACGTGCTGCGCCGGATCATCCGCCGCGCCATCCGTCACGGCTACAAACTGGGTGCCCGGGCGGCCTTCTTCCACAAGCTGGTGCCGGACCTGGTGGCCGAGATGGGCGAGGCCTATCCGGAGCTGACCCAGTCCCAGGTCCGGGTCATGGACGTGCTGAAGCAGGAGGAAGACCGCTTCTTCAACACCATCGAGCACGGCATGGCGATCCTGGAAGGGGAGCTGGCCGAGATGGGCCGATCGGGCAACACGGTGTTCGACGGCGAGACCGCCTTCAAGCTGCACGACACCTACGGCTTCCCTCTCGACCTGACGGCCGACGTCTGCCGCGAGCGCGAGGTCTCGGTGGATTCCGACGCCTTCGACGCGGCGATGGCCCGCCAGAAAGAGCAGGCCCGCGCCGCCGGCAAGTTCAAGATGGCGGCCAACCTCGAGTACGAAGGCCCTGCCACCACCTTCCGCGGCTACGAGCAGCTGGAAGCCGCCGGCAACGTGCTGGCGCTCTACAGGGACGGTGCGCCGGTCAATGAGCTGGCCGAGGGCGAGATGGGCGTGGTGGTGCTGGACAACACCCCGTTCTACGCCGAGTCCGGCGGCCAGGTCGGTGACCGCGGCGAACTGAGGGGCAGCCACGGCATCTTCGCGGTGGAAGACACCCAGAAGATCCAGGCCGCCGTGTTCGGCCACCACGGCGTGGTCAAGACCGGCTCGATCAAGGTCGGCAACGGGGTGCAGGCGCGCGTCGATGGCGCGGCCCGCGCCGCCACCGCCCGCAACCACTCGGTCACCCACCTCATGCACAAGGCGCTGCGCGAGGTGCTCGGCGCGCACGTCCAGCAGAAGGGTTCGCTGGTCGATCCGGACAAGACGCGATTCGACTTCGCCCACACCCAGCCCATGAGCGAGGCGGAGATCCGCGAGGTCGAGCGGCGGGTGAATGCCGAGGTGCTCGAGAACTCGGCCACCGATGCGCGCGTGATGGCCCTCGAGGATGCCCAGAAGTCCGGCGCCATGATGCTCTTCGGCGAGAAATACGGCGACGAGGTCCGGGTGCTCGCCATCGGCAGCTCGAAGGAGCTCTGCGGGGGCACCCATGTGGCCCGCACCGGCGATATCGGGCTCTTCAAGATCACCATGGAAGGCGGCGTGGCGGCCGGTGTGCGGCGGGTCGAGGCCGTGACCGGAGCCAACGCGGTGGCGCTGGTCCAGCGCCAGCAGCAGACCCTCGACCAGATCGTCGGCACCCTCAAGGCCCAGCCGGGCGAGGTGGTCCAGCGGGTGGCCCAGATCGTGGACAACGTCCGCGCCCTCGAGAAGGAGCTGGCGCGGCTGAAGTCCAAGCTGGCCTCGAGCCAGGGCGACGACATCGCCGCCCAGGCTGTCGAGGTCAAGGGGGTGCAGGTGCTGGCGGCCCTGCTCGAGGGGGCCGACGTGCCGACCCTGCGCGAGACCATGGACAAGCTCAAGGACAAGCTGGGCCAGGCGGTCATCGTGCTGGCCTCGACCGAGGGCGAGAAGGTCAGCCTGATCGCCGGCGTGACCAAGGA
>JAGRFX010000430.1 GCA_020445805.1 Rhodocyclaceae bacterium | reverse complement strand
CCCACGATCATGCCAGTCGTCGCAGAAGGACGACGTCGTTCGGCGAAACGATTGCCTGCAGGTGCGCGCATCCGCGCACCTGCAGGCCTGTCATGCCCTGCGATCCGAGATTCTTGGGCGGTACCGAGCGTAGGAATTCCGCAGGATTCGGCACGAACACGTAAAGTCGAAAACCGAGAAGCTGGAAGCAGTGCCACAACCTCTCGTAACCTATTGAGAAGGCAAGAGAAACCCTCGCGGCCGGCCCGCTCAAGGTTTCGGCGTAGTTTTCGACTTTAATGGCGAGTTTTCGACTTTAATTGTCAGGAACAACTGATTTTCGACAATAAAGGCTGTCGGCTTGAGGCTCTGTAACCGGTTGTTTTTATTGTCTTTACAAAAGCTCAAAAAACAACAAAAAGGCTGTCGACGAAAATTACCCACAGAGTACCTGGCGGCAGAGCGCTTGTCGCGCTGTGCCTGACCTTCCCAAAGGACCCTTTCCCATGTTCCCAACCCGCAGCAACACGTTTAGAAGCCTCCGACTAGGCGCCACCGTCGTTTCGATATTCGCCGCCTCAAGGGAGTCGTTCGCGAACTCACACAACCGACCCATCACGGCCCCCCCAGCAATGCTCTCAACTTAACGATTCAGGCCTTGTGTACAGTAGCCGATCCGGGTAGAATGGCGTTCGTTAAGTCATTGATAAATAGACAATATGAACTCGAATACTCGACCACGAGTCGCTGCTGTCCGAGTTCGCTGACTTTCTGCTCGACCCCGCGCTGGCCGAGCAGGTACGTCTTCGGCCTGGGGCCTTCACCCGCGATCGCAAGCTCACCCTGCCGCGCCTGGCGGCCATGATGATCTCGGGCATGTGCGCGAGCGTTCAAGCCGAACTCGACGCCTTTTTCGGTCGCCTGCATGCGGTGCCCGGGCGGATCCGCGAGGTCAGCGCACAGGCCTTCAGCAAGGCCCGCCAGGGGTTTTCGGGCCGGCTGTTCGAATTGGCCAGTGCGCACCTGCTGCACCTGGCGCGCCCGCACATAGAGGCGGCACGCTGGAATGGCCGCCGCGTGGTGGCGGCTGATGCGTCGCGCCTGCGTGTGTCGACACGCAAGACGGCCGCACTGACGGCGGACCACTACGCGTTTGCCTTGTTTCTGCCGGGCACCGAACTCACGCTGCACGCCAGTCTGCATCCGGCCGACGGCTCGGAGCGGCAGATGCTGTTCGAGGCGCTCGACGCACTCGATCCGGCGCAGGATCTGCTCGTGCTCGACCGAGGTTACGTCGGCAACACCATGGCAGCGACGCTGGCGCAACACGGCATGGCCTTCTGTCTGCGCGTCGATGCCAGCGGCTGGCGTTGCGTCGCCGACTTCCGACGCTCGAACGAGGCCGAGCGCGTGGTCACACTGTCGCCGCCCACCGCACGCGATGCCAGCACGTTCGATCTGGCCCGCACCGCCACCACCGTGCGCCTGATCCGCAACATCGCTCCGAACGGCCAGATCCGCGTCCTGATGACCAACCTGCTCGATGCCCAGTCGTATCCGGCCGCGCAGTTCAGCGCGCTCTATCACCAGCGCTGGCGCGTCGAGGAGGCCTTCAAGCGCATCAAGCATCGTCTGCGCCTCGAGGCCACGACGGGGTTGAACTACCTCGCCCTGCAGCAGGACTTCGCCGCCAAGATCCTGGCCGACAACCTGTGCGCACTGCTCAGCGGCAGCGGCACCGACGACGCCATCCAGACCGGCTCCCGCCCGAATCGAACCTACGCATTCGGCGCACTCAAGCCCATCCTCGCCGGGTGCCTGCTCGGCATCGCTCAGGCATGGGCGGCATTGCC
>JAGRFX010000429.1 GCA_020445805.1 Rhodocyclaceae bacterium | reverse complement strand
GAGGCGGCGATGCGCAGCTCCTTGTCGCCGATGAACTGCGCCCAGCGGAAGCAGAAGGTGCAATAGCTGTGGCAGGTCTGGCCCTGGCTGGGAAAGAACAGCACCGTCTCGCGGTACTTGTGCTGCATGCCCTCGAGGCGCCGACCGTCAGCGTCGCGCGGCATGTTCATTTCCATCTGGTCGGCCGGATGGGGATTGAGCTCGTGGCGGATCACGTTGGCCACGCGCTCGACCTCGGCCTTGTCGGCCCCGCCGCGGATCAGGGCGGCCATGCGTTCGAAGTGCTCGGGGGCCAGCATGCCGCGCTGGGGGAACGTGAGCTGGAAGATGGGATCGGCCGGGATATTGCTCCAGTCGATCAGTTCGTCGATGACGTACTGGTTCACCCGAAAGGGCAGCACCGTCGAGACGACACGCATCTCGAAGCGGATCGCCTCAGGCAGTCGGGCGATCTGGGGGATCTTGTCCAGATCGCGCTGGGTATAGACCTTGAACGGCATCACCCAGTCCTTGTCCTCCACCGATTGCAGCGTCCACTGGCGCTGTGCTCCTTGTGACTGCGGACTCATCTAATTCACCTCCTGATGTGGGGCAGGGCTCTTGTCCCTGCAGTGCAGAGCCGGCGCAGTGGGACGTCCGTTTGACGCAGGCCGGGTTCTGCCGGGGCGGGAATGACAGCCTCGCCTTCGGGGAATGCGCGGGACGCGCGACGAAGGACTGCCTTCCGATTCATGGGTCGCCGGGCGACGACCGGGCCTTGGCGGGGAGCCAAGCACTTCATTATATCGGCCGAAACATATTGCCGCAAATGCAACCAGCGCAAAAAAAAGGGGCCCACTTTCGCGGGCCCCACTCCCTCGACAGGCACCTGCCGCTTCCCGAAGGCGCAGCAGGTCTCCCTCCCCATCGAACGAAACCGGGTGTCGGACCGGGCGGGACGAAGGCCCGGCCGACATTGCGCGGCCGCCCGAAGGCGGCAGCGCTTACTCGAACTCGAGGATCATCTCGTCGACGGCCAGGCTGGAGCCGGCCGTGGCGAGGATGTTCTTGACCTTGCCGTCCTGCTCGGCCTTCAGCACGTTCTCCATCTTCATGGCCTCGATGACCGCCAGCTTCTCGCCAGCCTTGACCTCCTGACCCACATGGACCGCCACTTCACGCAGCAGGCCGGGCATCGGCGAGAGCAGGAAGCGCGACATGTCGGGCGGCAGCTTCTCGGGCATCAGGGCCAGCAGTCCGGCTGCGCGCGGCGTCATGACCTTGGGCTCGACGTGCAGGCCGAAGTGGACGATCTGGTAGCTCAGGCCCCGACGCTCCACCTGCATGCAGATCGGTTCGCCATTGATGGAGCCCGTGAACAGCGGGTTGCCGAAGGTCCAGGCGGAGAGGATCTCGTAGGTCTGATCGCCGCAGGTGATGAGCTTGCCGCCCTGGATCGGCTGGGAGTGCACCGGATACTGCTTGCCACCGAGCAGCACCACCCAGTCCTGGGGCACCTGCCGGCCGTAGCCGGGCATCTGGCCGGAGGTCTTCACGGCCCGGTGGATATAGCGCAGGCGGCAGAAGGTGGCCACGGAAGCCAGCAGGCCCGGGTCGTCGTGGGGCACCATCGAGGCATCGAAGCCCTCGGGATAGTGCTCGGCGATGAAGCCGGTGTTGAAGTTGCCCGAGCAGAACTGCGGATGCTGGAGCAGCGCAGCCTGGAAGGGGATGTTCGAGCTGATGCCGCGGATCACGAAGGCGTTGAGCGCATCGCGCATGCGGCGGATGGCGTCGTCGCGGTCGCTGCCATGCACGATGAGCTTGGCGATCATCGAGTCATAGAACATCGAGATCTCGCCACCCTCGAACACGC
>JAGRFX010000428.1 GCA_020445805.1 Rhodocyclaceae bacterium | reverse complement strand
GGCTGGGCGGACGCATCGCCATCGGCGTCCATATCCGGGAGGTCCAGGCCGTGTTCGGCAAGCTCTTCAACGCGGGCCACGCCTTCGCCCACGATGGGCGACAGTTCGATCACCTGTTCGAGGCCGACGAGACCTTCGCCATCGGCGCCATCCGCTGCCAGGCCCTGCACACCCCGGGCCACACGCCGGCCTGCCTGAGCTATGCGATGCAGGCCGGTGACGAGCAGGTGGTCTTCGTCGGCGACACCCTGTTCATGCCCGACTATGGCACCGCCCGCTGCGATTTCCCGGGCGGCGACGCCCGCGCGCTCTACCATTCGATCCAGCGTCTGCTGGCCCTGCCGGACGAGACGCGGCTCTTCATGTGCCACGACTATCGCCCGGGGGGGCGGGAAGCCCGCTGGGAAACCACCGTGGCCACCCAGCGCCGCGACAACATCCACGTCCACGAGGGCATCTCGGAGGACGCCTTCGTGACCATGCGCGCGGCCCGCGATGCCACCCTGGGCGTGCCCCGGCTGATGCTGCCCTCGGTGCAGGTCAACATGCGGGCAGGCGAGCTGCCGCCGGCCGAGGACAACGGCGTCCGCTACCTCAAGATTCCCATCGACGCGCTGTAGCGCGTCACCCCGCCCCCCATGAGCTCGGACCCCGCCCTGATCGCTGCCCTGCTGGGGGCCATCGTCGGACTGGTCCTCGCCTTGAGCGGCGCCGGCGGGGGCATCATCGCCGTCCCGCTGCTGGTCTTCGGGCTGCATCTCGAGATGGTCGCCGCAGCGCCGATCGGCCTCATCGCGGTCGGCCTCGCTGCGCTGGTGGGCGCGGTGCTCGGTCTGCGCGAAGGCATCGTCCGCTATCGTGCCGCCGCCCTGATCGGCACCGTGGGCATGCTCGCGGCGCCCCTCGGGGTCTGGCTGGCCCAGCGCATCCCCAACCCGCCCCTGCTGTTCGCCTTCGGCCTGCTGCTCGCGCTGACCGGCTGGCGCAGCTGGCGGCGTGCCGCGCGGGATGTCCGCGGCGAGGCCCCCGCCCCCACCGTCCGCCATGCCTGCGAGATCAATCCGGCCGAGGGGCGCCTGCGCTGGACGGCGCCCTGCGCCCGCGCGCTGGCGGCCACCGGTGCCACCTCGGGCCTGCTCAGCGGCCTGCTCGGCGTGGGCGGCGGCTTCGTCATCGTGCCGGCGCTGGGGCGCCACACCGACCTCGACCACCGCAGCGTCCTGGCCACCTCGCTGGCCGTGATCGCGCTGGTTTCCGTTGGCGGCGTGGGCGCCGCGGCCAGCCACGGGCACATCGCGCTCGCCACGGCCGCGCCCTTCGCCGGGGGCGCGCTGGCCGCCCTGCTGGCGGGCCGCCAGATCGGCCGGCGCCTGCAGGGTCCCCGCCTGCAGCAGGTCTTTGCGCTGGTCTGCGGGGCGGTGTCGCTGCTCATGCTGGCCCGGGCCACCGGGCTCATCACCCTTGGGGTCCAATAAAAAGGGGAGCCCGCAGGCTCCCCGAATACTTCCAGGCAGGGGTACTTCGATCAGGATTCGATGACGATCTCGCTGGTGCCGTCGTCGCCGCTCATGGCCAGCATCAGGGCGTTGATCCGCTTGACGAAGGATGCCGGATCCTCGAGGGTGCCGCCCTCGGCCAGCAGGGCCTGGTCGAACAGCACCTCTGCCCAGTCGTCGAAGCGGGCCGACTCGCCCTTCAGGCGCCGCACCGCGGGGTGAGTGGGGTTCACCTCGAGGATCGGCCTGGAGGCCGGGGCGTCCTGGCCGGCGGCCTTAAGGATCCGCGCCAGGTTCTGGCCCATGTCGTGCTCGTCGGCCACCAGGCAGGCGGGGGAATCGGTCAGGCGGTGGGTCACGCGCA